>JABIRX010000049.1 GCA_018667735.1 Alphaproteobacteria bacterium
GGAGCCAATCTCCTGCCCCTTGCTCAGTAATTTGTAAATTTCTGCATTAGGCTTGAGATTTACGGCATGAAACAAGCTGCCTGTTAGAGTTTTAACTTTGCTTGCTTTAAAACTCTTAAATAAATTCTTGCTTTTCACTATATAAGGTAAAATGTATTAATATAACAGATGTCTTCAGCAGATATTAATAATACATTGCTGAATACTACACTTAAGTAAAAAAAGCAAGTAAAGATAGATTTTTTTTTCTTTTTATGTCTAATTTAATCTAAAAATAGTTATGTATAGCTTGTTATTAAATATAATATTGTATTTAAGCCTCGAAATTATATTACTAAAATGTTAAATAAATATCAGTGCTGCCATGAAAAACAAAATTTTATATAGTCTAATATTCTACATCATATGCATTAAAGCCCATGCTACAGATTATTTTAATCTGACTCTAGAAGAGCTAATGAATATAGAGATAGTTTCTGTATCAAAAAATGAAGAGAATGCTTTTAGAAGTCCCGCAGCAACATATGTAATTACCCATGAAGATATAAAAAGGTCAGGTGCCACCTCTATTCCTGATGCATTAAGGCTTGCTCCAGGTATTCAGGTGTCGCAAATTGATACAGATGAATGGGCAATTGGTATCAGGGGATTTAATGATAGATTTTCAGATAAATTACTAGTTTTGGTAGATGGTAGATCTGCTTATGTGTCGTTATTTTCGGGGGTATATTGGAATAGCTTAGATTATTTATTAAATGATATTGAGAGAATAGAGGTAATTAGAGGTTCAGGCGGAGCAATGTGGGGTGCGAATGCGGTAAATGGTATTATAAATATTATTACCAAAAGTGCAAAAAATACACAAGGTAATTATTTTGAGTTAGCAAATGGAAATCATATTAAAAATGATTCAGCAATACGCTATGGTGGTAAGCTTGATGATGATAAATATTATAGTTTTTTTCTTAAAAATCGAAATTATGCCGGATTATATGATGTAGATACAAAAGACCCTACCGACGATAATTGGAACATGCAAAGATTGGGGTTTAAATATGAGCAAGAACTTGAAAATAATCGAGATATTACGCTGCAAGCAGAAATTTATGAAGGAGAATCTAGACAAGAGTTTATATTCCCCGATCATGCAAAGATTTATAACTATAAATCTGAAATAAAAGGTGGAAATATAGTAGGTAAATATACTAACCTTATAAGTAAAGTTTCTAAATTAGATGCTCAATTATATTTTGATTATGATGATAGAAATGATTTATATTTAAATTTAGATAATTCCACAATAGATTTTAGCATTCAGCACAAATATGACTATAGTAAGAAAAATGAATTATTATATGGTGTAGGATATAGGGCGGTTAAGGATAATTTAAAAGATCAGACCATAAATGGTGCAAAATATATAAGTTTTGATAGACCAAAACTATCTTATAATATTTACAGTGCTTTTTTTCAAAACAAAACTGAGTTAAAGCATGATAAGTTGTTTTTAACACTTGGCTCAAAATTTGAATATAATGATTTTACACATAAAAATATACAACCCACTATAAGGCTATCATTCTTACCTAACGCAAATCATCATATTTGGTCTGCTATTTCTAGGTCGGTTAGAACCCCCACAAGATGGGAGGATGGTTACAGCAGAATATATAGTGCAACTGGCAAGACTATGAATGGTAACCAACAATTTGATAATGAGTCCACTATCTCTTATGAAGTAGGTTACAAGGCTAAGCCATTCAAAAGGGTTTCTTATGATATAACTGCTTTTTACAATGACTATGATAATTTAAGGGGGTTGATTTTAGATGATAGTTATAATTATAATTTAGATAATTCAGCTTATGGTGAGTCATATGGTTTTGAATTTTCGTCTAATTATGAGCCAACCAAAAAATTAAGATTAACACTTAATTATTCATTTATCAAAATGGCTCTGCACTCTAGTTTAGCTAATGATTATAGTCATTTTGTAGAAAATAGAGTGCCACAAAATTTACTCAATTTTAGATTTTATTATAATTTTACGAATGATTTAAGATGGGATAGTAATCTTTATTACTCTGATAATCTGTCAGATAAGTTATTTGGTGTTGATGTTGATGCTTATATAAAATTAGATAGTAAAGTTTCATATTCTCTAACTGATGAAATAGAAGTTTCTCTGATGGGAAAGAATTTATCAGATTCAAGACATAGAGAGTGGGGTTCTGCCTTATATTCTATGCAGCGAGAGATTGGCAGAACTATGTTGTTAAAATTAACTTATGATTTCTAAAATATGTGATTATTTATGAATAAGCTTATTTATTTTAACATAGCTAAAAATTTTACATTTGCTTTATGCTTTGTGCTGTTATGCTCATTTTCATTGGAAGCAAGTGAAAAGGTAAGTGCTAAGCAAAGATCTGAGCTAGCAGAAATTAAGCTTAAATTTGCTTTTATTAACAAATTTATCGAATATATTGATAAAGGCTGGCAGGAAGCTTATAAAGATAATATCATTATTATTGATATTATAGGTGAGGTGGACAAAGAAAAGGCGGTACTATTAAAAAATTTTGAACGTAATAGAATTAAGAATTTACCAGTCAAAATAAGGGTTAACTCTGATATTGATGATCTTATAAATAGTGATATTATATATGTAACAAATGGTTCTAAACATAAAATTGAGCAAATACTCCAAAAATGTAAGAAGGCAGTATTATCGGTTGGAGACATAAAATATTTTATAGATCAGGGTGGTGTTATAGAATTCTATAATTACCGAGGTAGAGTAAGATTTGACATAGATGATAATAAAGCCAAGGAGAAAGGTATATTTTTTAATGCTAAATTATTGGAATTATCTGAAGTAGGACAATGAATAAAATTTTAAGCTCAATATTAGGTTATAAAGAAAAATTCTCTCATTTTCCGGTTAAGAGTAAGTTGATGTTTATTATTTTATCTGTAACCATTATTTGTATTCTCATGACGGTGGTTGCATTCTCCACTTCTGGTATTATTAACATAAAAAAACAAATGAGAGATGATTTGTCTATCACAGGAACTATAGTTAGTAATAGAATTAACGCTGCTTTAGTTTTTAGAAATAATTCAGTAGCATTAGAGACTTTAAACGCATTAAGTGCTAATCAAGCTATTCAGCTGGCGTGTGTTTATGATACGGAAGGTAATATTTTTGCTAAATATTATTCTGGAACTAGGTCAAATACCAAGTGTCCAGTAATTAAAAGCCCCAGAATATTTTTTACCAGTGATAAACTTCAATTATATCGAGAAATTAATGACACTTTTGACCAGTCATTAATAGGTATTTTATATATAGAGTCGGATCTAAGTCGTGTGTCATCTTATATGTTTAAGCAAACTATCATAGCTTTAATAATTATGTTAATAGCTCTAATTATTGGTTACATTCTAGCTAAAAAACTACAAAATATTATTTCTCAGCCAATTTCAATGTTAGTTACTCAGCAAGGAGATGTTGAGCGGTATATTTCGCAAGGGTCTTTATATTATACCAGCCCAAACGAGCTTACTAAATTAGAATATTTGATGAACTCAATGTGTAAGCATATGAATTTTCTTGAGCATGAAGTAGTCAGAAGAAATAAAGAATTGAACGAGGTTATAAAAAACTCAGTTTCAACATTTAATTATTTAACTAATGAGATGAAGCAGCCATTAGAATCAACTTTAGCTTTTGGTGATATAATTAGCAGCAGAGCAATAGGTGATATTGATCCAGAATATGTTTCATATTACAATGATGTGTATTTAAATGTATTTTATTATTATGGCATCATAAATGACACTATGGGTTTTTATAAGAATCACTTGCGCTCAGTCAGAGATGGTGTGAAAGAAGTAAGCCCTAACTTATTGTTTGGAGAAGCTATGAGTGAAATAAAGACGGAAAAATTAGATTTTCTTAATGACCTTAATTTAGATTATAATATATATGGTTGTGATAGAGAGGAGATATTACTGGACAAGATAATAGTAAAAGAAATTATGCATAATCTAGTTTTTATTTTCTCTAAATATATAAAATTTCTAGGCAAATCAGATTTAACTTTCAAGATTAACCTAACTATTAACAATGATATTGAACCAAAAGGTTTAAAAGTTGAAATAACCTGTGCTGATTTCTTGGGGCAGGATATAGCGGATATTTTAGAAAAACATAGAGAGTACCAAAATGATGTACATTTACTTAGGGCAAAATTGCAATATTTGAAATATTTAACAACTTATAATGGTGGATATTTAGATTATGGAGATGATTTAAGAAGAATGTCTCAAGTTGTGATGTATTTTCCACTAAACATAATTGATGTTAATAATGACCGCTCCATCTTTCAAGAGCTGGCAAAGAAAAAAATAGCCTAATTAGAGCTGTGTCACAGCTAAAACAACCAGATAATATGCCATGCAGGACATTTTTCATATATAGAAAAATGTCTAAGCTTTACTTAGATCTTACAATATATCATAAAGTATAGATAGATAGCGCTTATAATTTAATAATTTTGTTAGGTTTTTCTTCTAAGAGTGTGCATAAAGAATGAAATTTGTTTTTAGATCTTTTTCAAGAATAGCCTATTAGAAGTTTAATTTATTATATGAGTTAGTCAAAATTACTCTATAAATGTTTAGATCAGAAATAGACTAAGTTTTATTGAGCTAATCTTAGATTTATAGGAGATTTAATAATTAAGATGATAATTAAATTCATAACTAAAGGTGAGTTTTATTTTGGAGTTATATATTGTACTATTAATTAAGGATTTTTACTTTCCTTAATGATTTTACAATAAAATCTTGTTTAAAATAACACGAGAAGCTAAGCAATATAAAACAATAACCACTTAACTGAGCAAGGTTTGGATTTGCATTATAGCCGAATAATGTTTCTAAGAATAGTCCTATAACGCTATCATTGCTAATAATGTGAGAGCTATTCCACACTACATTAGAAAGTTCGTTTAAATAACCAGCCGAAGTTAAATAGCCTAGTGCATGTGAGAACATACCGGCTACTAAAAAGGTAAGTAATATCGTAGTTACTTTAAAAAAGTATCTCAGTGGAATTTTTACTAAACTAAAATACATTAATAAGCCAATTATTAGTCCTGCAATACAGCCAATTACTGAACCTATGATGATATTATGTATAGCTTCTCCAGATGCAATCATGCCATAAGTAAATAAGATAATTTCAGCCCCCTCGCGTAATATAGTAAGGGCAATAATTAAGGATAATATAAAGTAGGTTTTTTCTCCCTTGCTAATTTCCTGACTAATATTATTAAAATTAATTTTTAATTCCTTTGCATGAGCTTGCATCCATAATAATGTCCAACCTATAAAAAATGATGCTATAAATAATATAATTGCGCTAGTAATTTCTTGCCCTAAACCTCCTGCTAAATCAGTGATTTTGTCGGTTAGCATCGCAAAAATAATGGAGCCTATTATACCTGCTGCAAAACCTAGGGATATTGCTTTTTTCTTATTCTTCATATTATTAGTTGCGCCTATTACAATCCCAGTAATTAGCATTATTTCAAAGATTTCTCTAAAAACTATAAAAGCTGAAAAAAACATTTTACGTACCTATTTTACTATTATCTTACCTTGCGCGGTTTTAGGGTTAAATTCACCAAAAAAACTATATTCGCCCTTTTTTAGAGGACCCAGAAAAACAACTACTTTTTTATTACCCATTATAAGCTTTTCTCGATTTAAATCATGGCTTTCAAACTCTTCAGGAGTATTATCTAGGTTGCTTATTGTAATTTTAGATTTCTCATCTGCTGTAATATTTAAAATATTTGGTTTAAACTCATGATTTTTTATTTCTATAAAATATTCATTAAGCGCAAAGCAATTTTTGCTTAAAACTAATATTAAGAGTGTGAATATGGTTTTTTTCATTTTATTACAATTATTTAATTGATATTAATTATCATTATCAATTAGTTTTGTCAAACTGTTTGTCATTTAGGTCCCTGATATTTGTTGCGGTGTGGTTTAAAGAGTTTAGGATAAAAGCAAGATTATGCTTTGCCTCTTCTATAAAAGAAAGCACATCATCTAGGTTGTCCTGATTAGCATGAATATTTAATAAAAGCTTTAAGTCTCTATCTAATGTTTCCAGGTATTTTTCAATTAAGCTTAAGGTTTCTTGCATAGTAATTTTAAATAAAAGTTATAAGTAATATTCTATTCAGTTGCTTATGTCTTTTTAAAATTGATAAAACAAAGCTTTACTAAAAAAATACAACCTGGAAAAGAAAAATAAGCATAACATTCTAAAAGTCAAAAGAAAACTTACAGAAAACATAAAAAATACAGTTAAATAAAATTTTAGCTATGTTTAAACTGTAAATAGGTTATAATTATGTCACAAAGATTATTATTATAATTTTTTGTAATTTATTAACTAACATTTTAGGAGGAATTATGTTAACCGGACCTTATGTAAGAGCAGCGAGAGCAATATTAAAAATGAGTCAAGTAGAATTGGCCGAATTAGTGGGTGTAAGCTACGTAGTAATTAGAAACGTAGAATCTACTGATGGTATATGTGATGGTAAAGGCCATGTGCTTTACAAAATAGAGAAGATATTTAAAGAAAATGGTATTAAATTTGATTTAACTTCAAATGACCTAACTATTAAATGTAGTGTTAATCTTGAAGCTGGTTTTCTGGATGATGATTCTAGTTGTTCATCACAACCAGATTTAAAAGTGATTGGAAGTTAAGTTTAGGGCATGAGTAATGCCATAAACTTAAATTCTAATGATGATTGGATAAAAAAAGCGGCTGAGTTATCACATGTTGGTTATTGGAAATACAACATTTTAACTCAGCAGGTTTTCTGGTCAGACCGTGTTTACAAAATTCACGGTGTAGAAAAAGCAAAATATACGCCTGACTTTGACAGTGCAGTAAATTTTTATCATCCTGAGGACAGATCTGAAGTTATTTCCGTGCTAAAAGAATGCCTCAAAACAAGAGTAGTCTGTTCTGCAAAAGTAAGAATAGTTACGCCAGATGGTCTAATAAAATTTATAGAAGTTCATTCAAATGTCGCTATCAATGATAATACGAAAGAGATTACAGAATTATACGGCACATTTTACGACTTGACAGATTATGTCAAACAAAATGATAAGTTAAAAGAAATTAATCGGCGTTATGAGTTAGCCACAAAAAACAATAATAATTTAGTTTGGGATTGGTGTATTAAAAACAAGCTCTTATATCTGTCGGCTGATTTTGGTGAAAAATTTACTTTTAATGAAAAGCTAACTCTACCCCTTTTACTAAAATATATTCATAAGCAGGATGTAAAGTTTTTTAAAGAGCAAATATTACAATTAACTGGTTTATTAGAAAATTTAAACTTTGAGATTCGTATATTAAATAAGCAGAAAGAATATATATGGGTTGATATTAAAATAAATATAGAAAAATCTAGTGATAATAAATTAAAATATTTATCTGGAACTATAGAAGATATTACTGAAAGTAAACGCATAAATAGTCTACTTTTAAGAAATGAACAATATATTAAGGCCTATATAGATAATTCTTTGATAGGTAGAGCTATCGTATCTATAAATGGAGACTGGCATAGAGTAAATGAAGCATTGTGTGATTTACTAGGCTATAAAGAAAGTGAATTACTTAAATTAACTTTTCAAGATATTACCCACCCAGATGACCTAGGCAATTCAGCTGATTTAAAAAATAAGTTAATTAGAGAAGAGAAAAAGGCTATTCAAATAGAAAAGCGTTATGTTAAAAAGAATGGCAATATTATATATACTCTTTTGAATGTATCTCTAGTAAGGGATGAGTATAATAAACCTTTGTATTTTTTATCACAAATACAAGATATCACTCATATCATTGCTGATAAAAAAGAAATTATAAAAAATGAAAGAAGATTGGAGCTTGCTTTAAGCTCAGCAGATACAGGTATTTGGGATATAGACTTGGTTAGTAATAGTTTGTATATAAGTAACAAATGGAAGGATATATTAGGGTATCAAGCTAACTATATAGAGCTAACTAAAAGGGTATGGCGCAAGATTGTACATCATGAGGATTTGTATAGATTATATAGCCATATAAACAAACATATTAAGAATAAGAAAAGCAATATCTCTTTAGAGGTTAGGTTACGAGATAAAGCAGGAAATTTTAAATGGGTGTTAATAACAGGGCAAATAGCAGAACGAAGTGCTTCTGGAAGAGTAAAAAGAGTTGTAGGAAGTTTGTGGGATTTAAATTCTAAAACTAGAACTTACCGAATATTAGAGAAAATATGTGCAATTAGTGCTAATTCAAAATTAACATTAAAAGAGAAATTCTCTGATTTAATAAAAGAAATTTCAACTTATTTAGAATTAAATAGTGGTTTTATTTTTAAAGAAAAGAAAAAACATAAGATCATTAAATATAGATATCATAGTGGCAAAGTCAAATTGTCAGATTACAAAAAATATGCTATATGCTTAAATGAAAATAATTATCAAAATGGTATTGCAATAGATTTTAGAATCTATGAAAACAATGAAAATAAAGTCATTTTTAACAATGTTATAGCCGCAAAGATAGAAATTAATAATCGCTCTTATGGCTCCATAATATTCTTTGGTCACAATAATAGAGTTAAATTTTCTGATGAGGAAATAGCAATAGTAAAGCTATTTTCAGAATGGATTTCGGCGCAAATATCTAGTCATAATTATTTGGATGCATTAGTGCAGTCAGAAATAAAATTAGAATCCTCAGTGGAAAAATTGACTGAGTCAAATAAAGAGCTAGGAAGGTTCGCTTATGTTGCATCACATGATTTACAAGAGCCACTTAGAACAGTTTTAAGTTTAACCGAAATCCTAAAAAACAAATATACCAATCAATTAGATGATAAGGCAAATAAATATTTGGATTTTATGGTGGATGCAGCTACTAACATGAAGAATCTAATCTCCGATTTGTTAGAATATTCTAAAATTGATAATAGAGCAAACTTAATATCTGAACAGGTGGATCTTAATAATGTTTTGCAACATGTATTAAATAATCTTAAGGAAAGTGCGAGGCTAAATGATGCAGAAATTATTTTTGATCAACTACCTGTTATTAGGGGTAACTTTCCAGCCACATTAAGTTTAATGCAAAATTTGCTTAGTAATGCGTTAAAATATTCACAAAATAGAGATAAACCTATAATTAAAATTAACTCAATTGAACAAGAACATGATTATAAAATCTCTGTTGCGGATAATGGTATAGGTGTTGAAGCTGAATATTTTAAGCAAATTTTTGAACCATTTAAGCGTTTAGAAGCTAAAGAAGAATATGCTGGCACTGGTATTGGTCTTGCAATTTGCAAGAAAATTATACAACAATTATCTGGTGAAATATGGATCGAATCTGAACTGGGTGTAGGAAGTGTTTTTTATTTTACAATACCTAAAACCTGATGCATTATGCAATTCTAATTTTAATGTAAAAGGGCTTATAGAACTAAATAGATTATGGCAATATACAAATATGAAAAAATTTTAGATAAATTAACAAAATTGCAATTTGAAGTCACGCAAAATAACGCAACAGAACCTAGCTTTAACAATAAATATTGGGATAATAATGAAGAGGGTATATATGTTGATATCACAACTGGAGAGCCCTTATTTTTATCCATTAATAAATTTGATTCTTTTTCTGGTTGGCCAAGCTTTACTAAGCCAATCAAAGAAAGCTTAATTGCACAGATAGAAGATAACACACTTAATACAACTAGAACAGAAGTAAGATCCTCATTATCAGATGCTCACTTAGGTCATGTTTTTACAGATGGACCAAAGGAAGAAGGGGGGCTTAGATATTGTATTAACTCAGCCGCTTTAGATTTTATCCCTAAAGCTGAGTTAACTAGTAAAGGTTATGCCAAATATCTTGAATATTTTACAATAAATATAAGTAAAGCCTATCTAGCAGGGGGGTGTTTTTGGGGAGTAGAGCATTATTTTTCTGAGTTAAAACATGTGATTAAAACTAGAGTTGGTTATATGGGTGGCAAAATTAAAAACCCCACTTATGAAACAGTTAAAGAGGGAAAATCAAATCATGCAGAAGCGGTGGAGATTTCATTTATGGCAGATAAAATTTCTTATAAAGAGATCTTGAAATATTTTCTACAAATGCATGATCCAATGACTAAAAATAGGCAGGGTAATGATATAGGAAGTCAATATCGCTCAGCGATATTCTATCTGAATGAAGAGCAAAAGCGTGTAGCCTCAGCATTGATCACAGAAGCAGGTCAATCTGGAGTTTTTCCAAATAAAATAGTAACAGAGTTAGTCAAAGTGGAAGATTTTTTTGAGGCGGAAAAGTTTCATCAGCAATATCTAAAAAGAAATCCAAATGGTTATAATTGTCATTTTATTAGAGATGGGTGGAAATTTTAACTGATAAAGCTAAAGATTAAGCCAATTAGACCGCCAAAAACTCCCCCCCAAACTACCAGCCAGCCTAAATGCTGCTTGATAATATTTTGGACAATGTTTTTTACCATATCAGGTGTTAATTCTGCAAGTCTCTTATCTATAATTTGTTCTACTTTTTCTAATATAATATTTGATATATTGCTTTTCTCATCATTATGCTGAAATTCTTCGAGTAATTCTGCTGATATGTCTTTTAATTTATTGATCACTGGTTCCTTCAAAGGAGCTAGAACTTCTTTGCCACCCATCATATTTATCATACTGCCTAATGATGAGCTTAATATAGCTTCTTCTAACTCGTGAAAAATACGTTCAAAGTCAATATTATCATTTAATTTAACGGCTGTTTTATTGTTATCTTGAAAAAATCTAGCAATATTTTCTTGGTTGAAGAATTCTGTAATAATTAAATTTTTTATAGCAAGTTTAAATTCAGAAAATCTTGCTGGTATTACCCCAGAGCCGTAAAGCAAAGGAACTTTTTCAAATAGCATATAAATTGCCAATGAGTTAGTTATACTACCTGATAAAGCAAATAAACCAGTCATAAGCATATTGTAAGAAAAAAAGGGGATAATTAGGCTAACTAATATAATTGATAAAGCTGAGATATTAGTAATAATATTTTTATTCATTAGCTGTCTTAATTTAGTTTAGTTTATATATGATTTTTTGTATAAATCTTTCAAGCAAAAATGTCATTATATAATATGTAGTAAACATAAAATATACTTATATTTGATTGTTTGGCTGTATAATACTTGTCACTCTATCCTTATGCTTGTGTTAGAAATTAGAGCAGCTCTAATATGGTTTTGCAATGAAAAGTGATTTTAACTACTGACGCTTCACTTGCTAATATTATTATTTATAATTAAGAGCTTCTGTTTAAGGCTAGCTAAAGGCTAAAGTGATAATTAGCTATCTTGCTGGAGTTAGCTTAAAGCTGATGACTAACTCTTCTTTATTTTTACGAGATATTCTTATCATTAAAATTTCGTCATCTCTCGTGAAAAGTAGCCTTGCTTGCTTTGCCCAACCTAGGGCTGGTAGAGTTTTGTAATAAAAATCAATAATTGCATCTTCTTGCGCTTTACCTATAAAGCTAGCTGTTACTAAACGGTCAAAACCATTATTGTAAACACTTGAGCTATCTTCTTCTAAATGAAAATTTGCTGGCACTGGTAAATCTGTTATGCCTGGAACAAAGTTATTTTGTGCTTTTGCATAAAAGCTAAATATGAGAATGCTTAATAAAATAACTATTTTTTTTGACATTTTATACAATAAAAAGTTGATCTGCCTGCTTGTACCATCTTTTTTATTGGAGTTGCGCATATTTTACAAGGGTTATTTTCTCTTCCATACACTTTAAACTCATGTTGAAAATAACCAGATTCTCCATTTACTAAGCGGTAATCTTTAATAGTAGAGCCTCCTTTTGCAATTGCTTGAATTAATATAGATTTTATATTCTTTACTAGAGAGGTTGCATCATTGAGGCTGAGGGAGGCAGCTGGTGTTTCTGGATGAATCTTGCTAGAAAATAAGGCTTCACTAGCATAAATATTGCCAACTCCAACTAGTTTTTTTTGCTCCATGATGAATTTTTTAATTTCAATATTAGAGTTTTTGCATATTTCCTGAAGATATTTACCCGTGAAATCATCACTTAAGGGCTCAATGCCAAGATGAGAGAAAAACTTAGAAATAGCGAGCTTATTTTTATTTAGGCATGTTACTAAGCCAAATTTTCTTACATCATTATAACGCATAAAATCACCATTATTAAGAGTAAAAATTACATGATCATGTTTTTCATTTTTTAATTTTTTTTCGACAAATATTTTGCCAGTCATACCAAGGTGTATAATAAGAACTTGGTCATTTTTTAGGTAAATTAAGAGATATTTAGCTCTCCGCGTAATTTTTTCAATGTTACTATTAGTAACTTGATTAACTAAGTTTTTTGGAACTTTGACGCGCAATTTGTCATTTAAAACATCTATAGCATTAAATTCTTTGCCTTTGATTAAGGGGCTTAAATAATTTTTTACGGTTTCTACCTCAGGAAGTTCTGGCATGAAGATATTTATACTATATTATGTGACAGATAATTAAATGTTATTATGAGTAAAAGCAATAAAGAAGCTAATTTTGGTTTCAGAAAAGTTACACAAGAAATAAAAACAAATTTAGTCGAAGAGGTTTTCTCATCGGTTGCAAGTAAATATGATTTGATGAATGATGTGATGAGTCTTGGTATACATAGGCTCTGGAAAAATCATTTGATTAATAAGATTCCAGTAATTGAAAATGCCAATATAATTGATATGGCAGGTGGAACAGGGGATATTGCTTTTAAAATTTTCCAGAAATACAACAAATTACAGACTAAGTTTCAGCTGAAAATAGCAGATTATAATGAAGAGATGATTTTAGCTGGCAAAGATAGGGCTATAGATCAGAATGTTATAGGAAGTAATGTAAGCTGGCATCATGAAAATGGAGAAAAAACTAGTTTTAAAGCTAATGAATTTGATTTATATACCATTGCATATGGTATAAGAAATTTTGCTGATTTAGAACAGGGTGTTAAAGAGGCCAGCAGAATTCTTAAGCAAAATGGTAAATTCTTTTGTCTAGAATTTAACCAAGTTGAAAATGAGATGCTTAAAAAGATTTATGATTTTTATTCTTTTAATTTCATACCTCAAATAGGGGGATTAATTACAGGCGATAAAGCATCATATGAATATTTCGTAGAATCAATTAGGACTTTTCCAAAGTCTAATGAATTTGCCAAAATGCTAAAAGCTAATGGTTTTAAAGAAGTTAAGTTTGAAAAACTAACTTTGGGACTAACCACTCTATATTATGCGGAGAAATGAAATTATTAACTATTTTTGTGCCAATAAAAATTTTCTTTTATGTCCAATTTTTTGGTTGTAATTTCTTATTAAGACAAATTCCATATATAGGTTTGTTTTTTTGGCCATTAGAGCTTTTTGCTTTACCTAGAATTATGGATAGTAAGGGGGTCAGATTTAGAAAGCTGCTTGCGCATTTAGGACCAACCTTTATAAAATTTGGTCAATTACTGTCAGCTAGAAGTGATATAGTAGGCGATAAACTATCATGTGAGCTTAGTTTCTTGCAAGATAAATTGCCTTCTTTTTCTTATCGAAAAGTTTGCCATATAATAAAAAAAGAAACAGGTTCAACTATAGAAAGTAATTTTAGTTACTTTGCGAAAGAGCCAGTTGCAGCTGCATCAATCGCACAAGTACATAAAGCTAAAACTATGCTAGGTGATGATGTTGCGGTTAAAATATTAAGGCCATCTATTAAGAAAAAATTTCTAAGTGAAGTAAGATTGTTATATTATATGGCAATTATCTTAAATTGTTTTCAAAGGCTTAAAAGACTAAAGTTACTGGAAGTAGTTAAATTATTTGAGCAAACCGTAGAGAAAGAGCTAAATCTCTGCTTTGAGGCAGCCCAATCTAGTAAATTAGCAGAGAATTTACATACTAATAAAAATATAATTATACCACAGATTTATTGGGAGCTAACTAGTGAGAAAGTAATGGTTTCTAGATGGGTAGAAGGTGTAAAAATAAATCAGCTACAAGGTAAAAAAGAGGATCTAAAAATGTTAGGTGATAATTTAGTATTATGTTATTACGAACAAGCATATAGAGATGGATATTTTCATGCTGATATGCATCCTGGTAATATTTTAATTACTGCTGATTATAAAATAGCTTTAATTGATTTTGGAATCATGGGTTATCTAGCTAAAAAAGATCGTATAGCAGTAGCGCAAATAGTATATGGTTTTATAAAAAGAGATTATGATCTAGTTGCTAAGATTCATAAAATGGCAGGATATATACCAAAAGCTGCAAATATAACAGAATTTTCTCTTGCATGTCGTGCAATTGGTGAGCCAATATTTGGTAAAAATGCTAAAGATATTTCTATATCAAAATTAATGACACAGTTATTTATTATTACAGAAAAATTTGGCATGCAAACTCAGCCACAATTATTGTTATTGCAAAAAACCCTATTATTAATTGAAGGCGTAGGTTTAACTCTTAATCCTGAATTAAATATGTGGAGCTTAGGTGAGCCATTTATGACTAAATGGGCTAAGGATAATTTGAGCCATAAAGCAATTGCAACAGACAAGCTTAGTGAGTTAGGTGAAATTCTTATAGACCTACCAGAAATAATAAAGAAACTTAAACTTAAATTAGATGTTTAATCTTTTTACCCGCTAATAATCTTACCTGGTTTTGGCATGCAAAGCCAGTTGCTAAAATATTGCAATATTCATTCACCTTTCTCCTTATGGGGTTAAATTAATAAAGTAATCATTGTTAGCTTTGCTTATATAGAGCTTGAGCAGTTCTTTGCTATAAAATTAATTTAGGCAACTACTGATAAATAATATTGTAAGCTGCTATACTAATTTTTGTACAGAGCTATTTGCAATCCTACCTGAAAAGCCTGATTTGCTAATTTATCTGAGATATTTTAGCTAATTTTCTGCTATATTTTTGTTCGCACCATCTTAAGAAATATGTCTAGTTGAAAGTTATGTGTAAAGATATAATTTAATTAGATAACACAAAGCTAAGTGATGCTAAAATATTATCTAATTTTATTTTGTTTTTATTCCTTACAATTAAATGCTAAAAGTGCTTTTGACATTATGAAAAAAGTGGAAGAGCAAAGCCAAATAGTGCAAAATCAAAATTATGAAATTTTTATGCTATTAACTGATGCGAAGGGCAAAAAAAGAGAAAGATTTTTTGAGCTGAAGAAAAAGATTTCAACTACATATAGCAAGAGCTTAGTAAAATTCTATAAACCAGCAAATATTAAAAATACTTCATTACTAAGCCACAGTAAATTAGCTTCAAGCGCAGATCCTACGCAATGGCTATTTTTACCTTCTCTTAGAACAGTTCAGCAAATTTCTTCAGAGCATAAAAATAATAGTTTTATGGGTTCTGATTTTACTATCTTAGATATGGCTGGAAGGGCAGCTGAAAAAGATGAACATCAATTAGTGAAGGAAGATGAGCAATATTATTTGGTTAAATCAACACCAAAAGATAAAGCCGATAATTATGGTTATATGGTTTATTTGATTGAAAAAGATACTAACTTACCCATCATGGTAGAATTTTATGATCAACAAAAGCTATTATTAAAAACTCTCACCAATCAAAAAATTAAGCACGAAGAAAATATGTATTTTGCTACTATCTCAATTATGGAAAATAAACAAACAAATTCTTCAACTGTGATTGAAATATTAGAATATGATTTTATCAGTAAAATTTTTGATAATGATGTTGGTATAAAATCATTGCATTAATTTCAAGAAGTGTTAACAAATATTTAGATAATGGGAAATATATTATGAAGAAAAAACTAATTTTTTTAATCGCATTTTTAAGTTCTTTTAATTTACAGGCAAGATCGTTATTAGATGGTTACTTACCCAGTAACAGTAATTATGATTCAAGAGTTAAACAAAGTGAGGTGTCAAAATTTATTGATAAAAACATAAGTGGAGCAATAGGTTCTTCTTATGTCTCATCAGATTCTGGTGAAAGAAAAAATAGTTTTGCAAAATTAAGATTTGATAATGATAATAAATATTCAAGAGTAGTTTTGGCTGGTCAGTTTGTTGATTCTGAAATAGAGCTTAATCAAAAAAACAGCTTAAGTGCTGAGGAGAGAACAGTGGCATATAGCTATGATGACCCTGAGATATTAGAGAGTTACATAGATTTGAAATTAATGAAAAATTTAACCTTATCAGCTGGTGTTAGAAAGATAGTTTGGGGACAATTTGAACCCTTCTCCCCAATTGATTTTTCTCTACCAATTTATTTTTCTAGAAATTTTGTTGAATATACTAAGCAAGAAGGAAGGGTTCCTAAAGAAACTTACAGTCTAACTTATTTTCCCCACCCAAAAATAGAATTATCTGGTTATTTTTTTCCAGAATATGAAGTTGATCCAATAATTGAGCGTATTAATCAAGATGATGAGGTCACAATGCCAATAGGGTCGGGTTTGCACCAATCGGCAGGAAGATTAATGTTTTATCCTGAATTTGCTACCTTTGGTTTTACCTATTTTAATGGTTTTAGCCATATGGATAATTCAAAAGGGTATATTTATGATTCGTCAACAAGTTCTTATCAGAAAAACCCCTTCTTAATTGAAAATGAAATGGTTGGTTTTGAGTTTAGCAAGAAGTTAGGCAAATATGGTTTGAAATTTGAATATTCTATTTCAGATACAGTAACTGATTTAGTTAATAATATTGCGGGTAACTCTGGTTATCAATCATGGGTAACTAATCAGAACAACAATGAATTATATGTTGATGGAGATCTACATTTTGGTGCCGCTGGTATAGATTTTGCTTCTGGCTTGTGGAACTATGATTTTATGGTTTATTACTATGAAATTAAATATGATGAAGAAGCTCAACAAGGTGTTGATTATGATGAAATTATTAATAATGATGATGAAGAAGGACCTACTGGCATAGGTAGTTTTTTACCTTCATTTAATATTTCTAGATATATTACAGATGCAAAAAACACTAAAGCAGGTCTTGCAGTTGGAGTTTTAGGTGTAGGGCAGGGTGCTGCCACTTATGTAACTGGAACCATAAATGAGTCTTTTAAATGGATGGTTGCTGCTGAATATCTTGAATATTTTGCTAATATGATGATAGATGAAGCATATGATGATGGTAATTTTGAAGCTGAAGACGATATGATGTTTGGTTTAAGAGCCTCGATACAATATAATTTCTAGCTTAAGCTAGAAATTATTAAAAAACTCAAATTTAAATATACTGGCCAGATGTTAAGATATGTACTCTTTTATATTCTGATTTTTTTTTCCTTAGTAATTCTATTTTATTTAACAGTTAACTTAAAAATAGAGAATACTATTTGGTTGAAGGAGGGAAACCAATATGAAGTAAATAAAGATAAATTGCGGAAGGAGTTTAATGAGGAAGAAAATCTAATTATAACCATAGAAACGGTGGGAGATTTTCTAAGTGCTAACAGTTTAGCTGAGCTTGATATATTTTCTGCTAAAATAGAATCACTGCAGCAGATTAAGAAAGTACGGACTATTTTAAATTCAGCTTTTCTGATAGAGCACCAAGAAATTATAAATAATGTTTCACTAAAATATGCTTTAGATAAAAATATCATTAATATTGAAGAAGTAAAAAATCTTATAGAAAATAGTTTTTATGAAGGAATTTTATTTAGTGCTGATTTTAAGCAATTCAATATCATAATTACGCCAAATTTTTCTGGAGATAAAAACTATATTAGAAAGAATCTCATTAAACAGATGGATTATTTGATCGCAGATTATAATCAATTAACTAATTACTACATAACAGGAAAAACTAACTTATATTATAATTTAGACCTTAAGAATAAAAAAAATTTATTTCTTTTATCTATATTAACTATTTTATTCGCCATGATATATATTGGCCTATTATACCGTGATTTAGATCGCGTTATTATTACGGTAATTAATAGTATATTTTCACTCATTGTCACATTATCTTTATTCGTAATATTTAAGCTTAATTTTTCGTTATTAAGCCTCTGTCTTCCTATAATAGCGATTGTCGTAACAATATCTGATACAATATTTATTTTTAATAAATATAACTTTTTTTTACAGGAGAATAAGTACTTTCTTTACAAGGTGATAGTCAAAAAAATTTATAAGCCATGCTTAATAACTAGTTTAACTACAGCATTTGCATTTTTATCATATTATTTTTCAGAAATAAAACCGCTATATGATCTATTTTTAGTTTCTGCTTTGGCAATTATGTTGAATTTGATCTGGGTTATATTTGTTACGCCTTTTTTGTTGATTTTCTTATGTGCCAAAAAAACAATTACAATCTCTGTTATCTCTATAGTTGTAAAAAAAGTATCTGAGTTTATAAAAACGCAAAATAGTAAGATTTTATGGAAATTATGTGTAGGAATATGTTTGATTTTTCCAGGAATATTTTTAATCAATAGTGAAACAAATTTCTTAAATATATTTTTCTTTAATTCAGAAAAAATAGTACAGGATGTTAAAAAATTTGATCAAAATTTTGCTGGTTCATCAGACTTGTCTATTATATTTTCTGATGAATCAAAACAAAAATTTAAAAATAAAGAATTCTATGATTTCTTAAGTAATTATATAAAAGAGGCAAAAGCATTAGAAGAAGTTAAGGCCACAAGATCATATGAAGATATTACACTTAATGCATTAGATAAATTATCAGCTAATAGTCAATTTCAAAATAGCGAAGAATTAGCCCAAATTTTGCTGTTTTTAGAATTTTCAAAAAGTGATCAAAGTTATGATGTTTTGGCAGATTATGTTAATTTTGATTACTCTATGCAGAGAGTTAAGCTGTTCAGCAACAATTTAACTAGCACGCAAATAAGAGAGTTGCGTGACAATCTGCAGAAAATTAATATTCATAATGAAAATATAGCTTTAGCTGGCACTAACATTTACTTTGATGGTATTATAAAAAATTTAATCAAGACGCAATTCTATTCATTATTATTTATAATAGTAATGATTTTTTGCTTAATTACGATGATTTATAATATTAGATTTGCCATTATTGCGAGTTTGGCCAATATTTTTCCTTTAGTAATTATTACGGCTTTAGCTTCCTTATTTGGAGTGAATTTTGATTTTTCATTTGTTCTGGTTACAGTTATATGTTTAGGTATTGGGGTGGACTGCTCGATACATATATTAAATGATTATACACATAATCAACAAAAATTAGGTAGTCATGATTACACTTCATATGCAGTATCTGAGATTACTTTATTTTTTATAGTTTGCATCGCAGCATTCCTATGTTCGGATTTGTTGATTTTTGTTAAATTTGCGATTTTAGCCATTAGTACAATATTAATTTCATATTTAATAAATATTATTTTTGTTCCAATTGCAGTAAAGTCTTTATATCATAAAAACATTAGTTAAGATCAACCAAATTGTAAAATTAATTAAATGAAAATATTAATTACAGGAAAAGATAGTAAAATCGCGCAGGAGTTACTAAGAAGACTAAAAAAAAATAAGGTGGTTGCTTACAACAAAGCAGAGTTAGATATAACTGATATAGCGCAAATTAAAGAAGTGGTCATAAAAGAGAAGCCTAGTATGATAATTAACTGCGCCTCCTTAAATGATCTCAAGCAAGCTGAAAGTAACCCAGAGAAAGCTTACGCAGTAAATCAATATGGAGTAAAGAACTTAGTTAATATTTCCTTGGATTATGATATAAAATTAATTCATTTTAGTACTAATTATATCTTCACTGGTAACCAAACTGAGCCATATGTTGAAACCGATAGAGCGGACCCTTTAAATATTTATGGGAAAAGCAAGTTAAAAGGAGAAAATGAGATCTTAAATAGTCCAGACCTTAAATATTTGTTATATAGGACAAGTTGGATTTATGCGGCTAATGATGACTTTCTTATTTCTGAGTTAAAATTAAATAGTGGGCAAAGCCAAGCGTCATATTATCCTGCATCTGCACTTGCCACACCTACATCAGTCTCCTTATTAATAGAGTTGGTTATAAGATCTATTAAAAAGAATTTAACAGGTATATATAATGTCTCATGTTCAGGCTTTGCTTCACAATATGATTTTGCGAAGGAGGTGGTAAAAATATGTGGAATAAACATTAAAATTAAAGCTAAAACCACTACAGATTCGGATAATATATTAACGCCAAGATTTGCAGTGTTAGATAATAGTAAAATATCCAAAGATTTAACCATTAATATCCCAGAGTGGGACGAAGAGTTAAAACATCAATTAGAAAAACATGATAATTGAAAATGAATATAATATAGCGCTTAAAGCTGTAAACAAAGCTAGCACCTATATTTTAGCACAATTTAATCAAAGAGATTTTGCTTGCATAGAGAAGCTACCTAATGATTTTGTAACAGATGCTGATCTAACAGCGCAGCAAATTATAAGAGAGATATTAAGCTCAGAATCATCATATCCAATTATTGGCGAGGAGAATCTATTTGACCACCAAAATCAGAATATAGTCTGGGCTATTGATCCAATTGATGGCACAGTTAATTTTATAAATAATATTCCAATATTTGCCTGTGCAGTTAGTTTAATTAATCTTAAAGATTTTACTAGTTATGTAGGAGTTATAAATTTACCCTTCTATCAGAAAACTATAAGCGCTTACAATGGAGGAGGGGCGTTTTTAAATGAAAATAAAATCGAACTTAAGCCAAATAACCATGTGAGTATTGCAGTAATGCGTAATAGGAGAGGTAGTAAATTAGCAAATAGTGAGTTGAAGAACATTACCCATTTCAGAAATTTTGGTTCAGCAAGTTACGAATTTACAATGCTAGCTGAACAAAAGATCAATCTTTATTACGATGATTCTACTTGTTTATGGGATTTTGCAGCAGGAAAGGCTATCATAAAAGAGATTGGAGGTAAAGTTGATGTACTGCCTTATGATAGGGATAATTTAATACTTTCTAAATATAAAGTTAAAGCGTCTTTATATCATTAATTTATTTTTGCTTCTCAAGATATCTTTTGCTTTGATTTTACCAGCTTCAACAGCAGGTTGATCAAAAGGATTTATGTTTAGCGCATAGCCAAGCAAAATAGTTTCTAGCATAAAATACATCATTAATTCACCTAATGCCGTATCATGGAATTTCTGGAAGTGGAACCTTCTTAAAGGAACAGAGCTTTGTGCTAAAGTCTCTATAGTTGCTTCTTGATTGGCATTTATAACATCTCCTACTGTATTATTTTGGAAGTAATTAATCTCTTTTAGCTCTTGATCTAGATTTATCTTATTTCCTAAGTTGTTGCTAGATTGTGTAATGAAGGTGAAGAAGTTGTTTTTAGGACCATCAAGAAATAATTGCAATTGGCTGTGCTGATCAACGCTACCGAGAGCTTTAACAGGCATCATGCCCTTATTATTTTTACCTAAAGATTCAGCAAATAACTGAGAATACCAATAAATTAATTGATATAATCTTTGCATATAAGGCATAAAAACATGATTGCTATAACCTTTTTTCATGATTGCTAACATAATTGTGGCCCCGCCAAATACTAAAGATTTGTTTTTTGCAGCTAAAAAATCCTCTACCATCAATTTGCCCCCTAAGACATATTGATCAAGTTCTATATTAGCAAGTTTAGCTGGTATTAAAGCAACTGGCAGAAAGCAAGAATATCTACCTCCAATTTTGTTATGATGCTTAATAATTGGACGCCCTAAACTAGAAGCGATTTTAGCTAAAGCTGTGTTGTTAGTCTCTGTAATAAAATAGAAATTTTCTGCACCAAATTTTTTTATTTCTGCAGAAAAAAGATCTTTAGTTACTAGAATTTGGGCTATAGTTTCGATCGTGGCGCCAGATTTAGAAATAGTTAAAAAAGCGGTGTTTTTGTAATCTACATTCTCTAAAAAAATATTAAAATTATGGTAGTGGATATTATCAATAAAAATAATCTGGAAATTATCATTATTTAAAAACTGATAAAATTTAGTACCACACAGGGTTTGCCCGCCTAAGGATGAACCACCAATACCAAAAACATAAAGCTTGTTATATTTTTCTTTGATTTCCTTAGCTACATCGATACTTAGGTCAATTTGCTCTGTATTATTGCATATATCAAGCAATGAGAGTTTGTCCTGCTCTGCAATAACTCTCTGATAAGCGGAGTCAATTTCATGCTGTGCTTCAGAAATAAGGGCAGAACTTAAACCATTTTGCCCAATATTTTCTGCTAAAGCATATTTGTTATCAATGATAAAAGAGAAATTATGCTTGTTGTTTAGCTGCTGTTTCATTTCTTAGCTCTTTAGTTGCTAAAACCATTTCTTTCAAAGCAAGCTCAACTTCTGGCCATCCTCTAGTTTTTAGACCACAATCTGGATTAACCCAGACTTTTTCTGCTGGAAGTACTTTTAACGCCTTGATTAATAAGTCTTTCATTTCATTTCTGGTTGGTACTCTTGGTGAATGAATATCATAAACACCTGGCCCAATCTCATTAGGGTAATTGAAATCAACAAATGCGTCTAAGAGCTCCATCTGTGACCTTGATGTTTCAATAGAAATAACATCAGCATCCATAGCTGCGATAGAATTAATGATATCATTGAACTCAGAATAGCACATATGTGTATGAATTTGAGTTTCATCATTAGCTGTTGCTTGGGATAATTTAAATGAATCAACAGCCCATTTTAAATATGCTTGCCATTTAGCGCGATGAATAGGTAAGCCCTCTCTAATTGCTGGCTCATCAATTTGAATAATGCCAATACCATTAGTTTCTAAATCTTTTACTTCATCTTGAATTGCAAAACCTATTTGTTTACAAGTAGTTTCTCTTGGTTGATCATCTCTTACAAAAGACCATTGTAAAATTGTAACAGGTCCAGTTAACATTCCTTTTACTGGTTTAGAAGTTTGCTCTTGTGCATATTTAGACCATCTTACTGTCATTGAGTTTGGTCTAGAAACATCTCCAAAAATTATCGGTGGTTTTACACATCTTGAACCATAACTTTGAACCCAGCCATTTTTAGTGAAAGCAAAACCATCTAGCTGCTCACCAAAATATTCAACCATGTCATTTCTTTCAAATTCACCATGGACTAAAACATCAATATCTAATTTTTCTTGCCTTTCGATACATGAATTTGTTTCATTTGCAATAAATTCATCATATTCTTCTTGTGAAATATCACCTTTTTTCAAAGCCGCTCTATGCTTTCGCACATTTGTAGTTTGTGGAAAAGAACCAATTGTAGTAGTTGGATATAAAGGTAAGTTAAAAATAGATTTTTGCTTATTAGCTCTTAACTCATATGGGCTACTTCTATCATAATCTGCTTCAGACAAAGATTCGACACGTTTTTTGACAGCTGCATTATTAACTTTAGCTGAAGTTCTCCTTCGCTCAATAGCTGCTTTGTTTTGTTGATAGAACTCATTTTCTGCTTCATTACTGCCAGTTAGAATGTCTTTTAAGCAAGAAACCTCTTGTAGCTTCTGCACGGCAAATGCAAGCCATTCTTTTATTTCTGGATCAATTTTGCTTTCGCCAGCTAAATCTACGGGACTATGTAATAATGAACAACTTGGAGCGATTATTACTCTGTCAGCACCCAATTTAGCAATCGCTTTATTTGCCAGGTTCAAAGATTCTTCTAAATTATTTAACCAAATATTTCTACCATTTATCAGGCCAAGAGATAATGACCCTTCCGCTG
The DNA here is from genome assembly GCA_018667735.1 of Alphaproteobacteria bacterium. Lineage (NCBI taxonomy): Bacteria > Pseudomonadati > Pseudomonadota > Alphaproteobacteria > Alphaproteobacteria bacterium. The sequence goes on from JABIRX010000049.1 coordinate 23,978, forward strand.
GGAAATTTTCCAAAACAATGTCTAATTGCTCAGCTGCTCTAACTAAATCTATATGGTGTGATTTAGCTGGTATATTTAAAAATGTTTTTAGATTTTCTTCTACAGCTGCAAAATATGTTGTTATATGTAAATTAACATTATTTTCTGCGCAGCATGCACCTATAATAGCATAAGCGCTTCTGTAACAAGCTCTAATATCGTCATCCAAATCTGTTACTAAAGCAGGTTCGTCAATTTGTATATCTTTTACACCAACTGTAGCAAGTCTTGTAATAATTTCTTGGTAGCAAGTGACAAGTTTATTTAACAAGTCGAATTTATTGAAGCTTTCTCCTTTAGTTTTTCCTATAGAAAGTAAAGTAACTGGACCAACTAAAACTGGTCTGGTTTCGTAACCTAATTCTTTTGCTTCTAGATATTCATCAAAGATTTTGCTACTAGAGATTTTAAAACTTTGATCTTTAGTGAATTCTGGAACTATATAGTGATAATTTGTATCATACCATTTTGTCATCTCCATAGCTGGCACATCAATACCATCTTTTTGTAATCCTCTAGCCATAGAGAAATATGTATCTAAGGATACATTTTGATTGGTATTTTGATAAGTTTCTGGTATTGAACCAACTAAACAGATAGTATCTAATATTTGATCATAAAATGAGAAATCATTAGACGGAATATAGTCAATTTTACTATCACTTTGTATTTTCCAATTATTTTGTCTTATTTCACTTGCCTTAGCTTTTAACTCGCTTTGGCTAATATTTCCTTTCCAATAACTTTCAACTGATTTTTTCAATTCCCTGTTATGACCGATTCTTGGGAAGCCTAAATTTGCAGATTTTACCATATTTATACCTAGATACTTATTTGCTAAACCTTGTAAATTAAAAATTGACATCTTGCAAGATATTTTGCGTGTTACAGTAATAGAGTAGAAATAAATATGAGATATTAAAGTAAGTATGGTGGTATTTAGCGTTGCAATACTACTTGTTAGCAAGGAAGTCACTATTGCCAATTATTAGTTATTGTTATAAAAAACGTGCAACAAGTTGCTATGGAAAAAGCCTTTCTTATTTTAAAGGCTTTTTTCTTTTTCTACCCTTTACTTCTTGTAATAAGTCTAATTTCTACCTAAACATCACTATTATTCATTTGTTTCCTTTAAATTTGTGTGTTTTTATGCTATAATATATCTAATTAGAGGTTTTATTTATGATAAATTATAGTGGTGGTTTTATATTTAATAATAATGTTTTTTCGGCAAAAGATAGTGTCAACTTAATGATAGATGCCACTACAAATGCCATCCGCTTTAAGTTAGATTTAACAGAGAGTAAGCATTTTGAATTAGAAACTGATCATAAAATGATTTATTTTGAAGATTATCAAACACATCAAGAAAAAATTAATAGAAGAAAACAAAGATTATTAAGCAAATTATTAGACCCACCAGAAAATTCTGTGAAGCGAGTAAAAAGATTATTAAAAAAAACAGAATTAAGTGATATGGTGAAAAATAATAAGGGTTTTTCTAGATAATAAATTAGATTAAGCTTATTATTTAAAGCTCACTATAATTTTTTTATTATGAAGCAAAAAACTATCATTTGGTTAAGAAATGATTTTCGTTTAACTGATAACGCAGCTATAAATGAGGCTAGTCAAAATGGAGATGAGTTAATCTTTTTATATATCCACAATAAAGAGCAAGAATTGGGGGCAGCTACAAAATGGTTTTTACATCAAACATTAAACTCTTTTAAACAAGACTTACATAGTCATTATAATGCCCATTTGCTAATTAAAATAGGTGAGGAGGAAGAGGTTCTAACTGACTTAATTGCAACATATAAAATTCAAAAAATATTATGGAACAGAGTATATGAACCACATGCTATTAAAAGAGATAGTAAAATAAAAGCTAAGTTAAAAGATCAGAACATAATTGTTAAAACTTTTAATAGTTCATTATTATTTGAGCCTAGTTTTATTAAAAATAACGCAGGTGAGTTTTTTAAAGTATTTTCCCCCTTTTGGCGCAAGTGTCTTAGTGCGCTAGAGCAAATAACCGAGCCATATAAAAAACCAGAATCACTGTCAATTATCACATTAAAAGAGTCTAAAGAAATAAGCTTGGAGCAATTAGACTTGCTGCCAACTGAGCCAAATTGGGCCAAAAACTGGCCAGAGATATATAAGGTTTCAGAAGATGATATACATGAAAAAGCACAACGCTTTATTAGTGATAAAATTTTAAATTACAAAACAGAAAGAGATTTCCCGGCGCTTGATGCCACAAGTAAATTATCCCCTTACTTACATTTTGGTATAATTAGTCCTAAATTATTATATTATAAATTAATTCCATATTTAGATGATAGTAAAGGTGCTATTCACTTTTTTAGTGAAATTGGTTGGCGTGAATTTTCATATTATTTATTATATCATTTCCCCAAATTAGAAACAGCAAACTTTAATGCAAAATTTGATGGTTTTAAATGGCAAAATGATATGGAGAAATTGAAAAAATGGCAAAAAGGTCAAACAGGATTTCCAATAATTGATGCGGGTATGAGGCAATTATGGCAGACTGGTTGGATGCATAATAGGATTAGAATGGTTGTAGCTTCATTTTTAATTAAGAACTTATTAATAGATTGGCGTTATGGTATGAAATGGTTTGCTGATTGTTTAGTAGATGCAGATTTAGCTGCAAATGCAGCATCCTGGCAATGGGTTGCTGGAAGTGGAGCTGATGCTGCGCCATATTTTAGAATTTTTAATCCAATTACGCAAAGTGTTAAATTTGATCCAGAAGGTCATTATATAAGAAAATGGGTGCCAGAGCTTGCTCATCTTGCAAATGACAAAATTCATCAGCCTCAAAATGTAAAAGAATATTTTCCTGAAATTGTAGATCTAAAAGAAAGCCGAAATACTGCTTTAGAAAATTATAAAAATTTAAAAACAGCAAAATGAAAGCAGAGCAAAATAACAGACTAGTTCTAGTAGATGGATATAGCTTTCTATTTAGAGCTTACCATTCAATGCCGCCATTAACTAATCCAGATGGAGTTGTAGTTGGTGCTTTATATGGCTATAGTAATATGATTTTAAGAATTCGCAAAGAGTTAGACGCTTCACATTTTGCGGTGGTTTTAGATCATGGTGATAAAACTTTTAGAACTGAAATTTACCAAGAATATAAAGCTAATAGGCCACCTGCGCCAGAGGATTTGAAGCCGCAATTTCCTTTAGTTAGAGATGTAACTGCAGCTATGAATATCGCTACATTAGATCAAAGTGGTGTTGAGGCAGATGATATTATAGCAACATTGGCTTTAAAAGCAGAAAAGCGCAATATGGACGTAACGATTATTTCTTCTGACAAAGATTTAATGCAATTAGTGAGTGATAAAATAAAGCTTTATGATCCAATGAAGCAAAAAATTATAGATAGAGATGCGGTGTTTGAAAAATTCGCAGTTTACCCAGATAAAATTCTAGATTTACTTTCTTTAAGTGGTGATAGTGCAGATAATATACCAGGTGTACCATCTATAGGACCCAAAACCGCGGCTCAGTTAATTAATGAGTATGGTTCGATAGAGGGTATCTATCAAAATATTCATAAAATTAAGCAGCCAAAAAGAAGAGAGACTTTAGCACATAATAAGGAGCAGGCTTTTTTATCTAGAGATTTAGTTAAGCTTAAAGAAAATGTAGAAATCATAAATGAGTTTTCAGAGCTAGAGGTGCAAGAAATTAACAAAACAGAGTTGGCATGTTTTTTTAATAAGCATGGCTTTAAAACTTTAGTAAGTAAAATAGGAAGCGAAATTGTCAATAAAGCGCAAAATGATAATGAAGAGGATAATTTTAATTTTAATTATGTAGAAATCACTAAAGAAAATGAGTTGCATGCTGCCTTTAAAAAAATAAATGAAGCAAGCGAAATCTTTATCACAACATTTTTAAATAATTTGTATATTTCAACAAATTCTGAGATTTTTACATTCATACCAAGTGAAATAACACATGATTTATTAGGAGAGAATATAACCGGTTTCAGTGATAAATTATTAAAGATAGATTTAGAAAGAGTTTTGTTAGACAAAACCATAAAAAAGAATTTTTTTGATTTTAAGGATTTCTATCGCAATTATCAGCATCAGAATATTTTTCCTAATTTGCATGAAAAGTTAAATTTATATGCAGAAAATTTTCTGGATTATAAAAGTTTAGCATTTTTAGCAAATCAACCAGATGATAAATTTTTGCCTGAGAAAGCAGTATTGTCGGCAGAGCTAATTAAAAAGCGTTTCTCCACAATATATGTAAGATTAGCTAAATATAAAAATATCCTAAGTGAAAATAAACAATTTGCGCTCTTTCATAATCTAGATTTGCCATTTTTAGAGGTTCTGGCCGATATGGAAAAAGCAGGCTTTAAAATATCGATAGATAAATTATATAGCTTAACACAAGAATTTTCTAAACAGATCGAAGTGGTGCAAAAAGAAATATTTGAGCTAGCTGGTGAAGAATTTAATATTGCTTCACCAAAACAATTAGGTGATATATTATTCACAAAATTAGGTATTAGCGCAAAAAAGAAAAGTAAAAAAACCAAAAATCTCTCTACTTCTCAGCAAGTGTTAGAGGAGTTAAGCATAGCAGGCTATGAAATTGCAGCTAAAATATTAGCATGGAGGCGTTTTAGTAAATTAAAAAACACATATAGTGAAGCTTTACCAAAGCAAATAAACCAACTTTCTAAACGAGTACATAGCAGTTTTTCTAATACCACCACTTCAACTGGCCGTATCAGCTCAAATAACCCTAATTTACAGAATATACCGGTAAGAAGTAAAGAGGGGGATAGAATTAGAGCAGCATTTATATGTGAGAATGGTTATAAGTTAATTTCAGCAGATTATTCGCAGATAGAACTACGTTTATTAGCAGAAATTGGTGAAGTTAGTAAGTTGCAAAATGCTTTTAGGCATAATATTGATGTTCATACCGCAACTGCAAGTGAAGTTTTTTCAGTCCCTGCACAAGATGTGGATGCAGAGCTTAGAAGAAAAGCCAAAATGATTAATTTTGGCATTATCTATGGCATAAGTAGCTTCGGTTTAGCTGAAAGGTTAAATATCTCTAGAAAGGAAGCTAAAGAATATATAGAGCTATATTTTAAGCGCTATGAAGAGATAAAAGAATATATGGAAAGGACTGTTGCAACTTGTAAAGAAAATGGTTTTGTGGAAACAATTTTAGGGCGTAGATTATTTTTTAATAATTTAGACTCTAATAATTTTGCTCTCAGAAACTTTGCTGAAAGAGCTGTAATTAACGCACCATTGCAAGGAAGTGCAGCTGATATTATTAAGCTTGCCATGATAAATCTAGCAAGTCATATCAAGGCCAATAATTTACCAATGCGTCTTATCTTGCAAATACATGATGAATTAATTTATGAAGTTAAAGAAGATTTTGTTTTAGAGGCTAAAAAGTTAATCAAAGAATATATGGAAAATGCTGTTAAGTTAAAAACACCATTGATAGTTGAAGTAAATAGTGGTGATAATTGGCACGAAATACATTAATTGGTATTATGTGTGACTCTACTCACCGATCTGTAAGTGGCATCTAATACATAATCATAAATTTGCAACCTTACATTATTATTATATAAAGCCTTAAAAGCTAATTTAACATTTAATTGATCTCTTAGTAAATGGATGCCTATATTGTAAGCTATATTAAGCATTTGTTTGCCTTTAGCTGTAAAATCTGTGCCAGATATAAAAATAGTAGCATCATATTCGGCAATATTGACAAAAGAATTATTCAGATCATTTTTTACCATTTCTCTAAGCTGATACATTAGCTTAGGGTTAGCATTTTTAAACAAATTAAATGCTAATCTGAAAGGGGAGTATTTTATTGATTTTGCTAAATGCTTATTAATTCCGGCTTCAATTGCTTTAACAATATCAGCCCCAAAATCCCTGTTGTTAATTTGTATTTCTTTCATTTTGTATAATATGTTAGTTGTGAATGAAGCATGAAGCAGTTATATTATATATAACTTATTTATCTTTTTAAAGAAGATTCGTCTCTGATATTCTCTGCATTTAATTTTTCTACATAACTAAGACCTTGCTCTGAAATAATTTTCTCTTTAACTCTGGAAAACTCTCTGGTAAGAGCTTTTGCTAAGTCTTTTTTAAGTGCTGATAAGGGATCTGGTCTAGTATGTGAAATATTTTCTGGTGACGCAAAAGGGTTATTTTCTGGGTTAAATATTTTATCACCTCTGGCTAGTACATCCAGTGTTTTGCTATCAAATTCTTTTCCGCAAAACTTCTCTATTAATGGTTTTATTTTATCCAATGGCACTGCGTTATTTGCTTTAGCATCTATATGGTCAGCATTAAATAACCCAATATTACTATTTGGCGAAATAGTTTTAGCGCGCTGTAAAGTTTGATTAATTTCGGCTTCAGTTAATTTTGTAGCATCTATATAAATTCTTTTTTTGGAGCTGTTTTTTAAAGCATCTTTAACATGGATGATTGGGTCAACCTCACCTTTTACTGTTTCAAGCCCTAAAGCTGGTCTATAAATAACTGGGTCTGTTATTTGTAGGGCTTGTCCTTGTAATGCATTTTGTAATTGTTTTACAAAATCATGTTCCAACTTTAAGCCAAATATAACAGGTGAAATATTAGTTGCATTGGGAAGTTTTTTTGTTAATAATTTTAAAGTTGATCTCATGATAATTACCGTAAGTTAGTTAGAACATATTATAACATAAAATTAGACCAATAACAACCCTAGCTAGAAAATTAAAAATTAAATGTATTAGAAAAGCGAAAAAAGTGCTATTTTTTATCGAGTGATTAATGAAAAAAGCGATAAACCTTAGTTCTTATGCACGGTTTGGGTAGCGATAATAGCTGTTTTCAAGATTATTTTAATATATCTTCCTACTTACAGGATAATTTTATTTGACCTTGCTGGTTTTGGTAAAAGTTAAAGCCACAAACGATTTAATTTAGAACAATTAATAAAAATTATTTTAATTAACACGCTAATTAGTTTAGTTAGAACTAATAAAGTTAAACGGTTAGGTATATATTTAAATATTGTTTCAGTTTTATTTTGCCCTTTTAAATTTTAGCTAGCTCAATTTGTAAGCAATTATTTTACGATAATAAAAAACTAGCAAAAATATTTTATAAGCAAATTATTAATTCAGATCGCAAAACTTATAGAAACATTGTTAAGAATATTAAATATTATGATATAGAAAGTTACAAAATTATAAATAATCATATTAGATCAACTAAGTGTACTCTAAATTATTTTGAATCAGAGCAAATATTATTTATATATAGTGTAGCCTAGAAACTGATCGATAGCAAAGGGCAAATTGCTTTTTTAAATAGTAAAAATTATAAATTAGTAGCTTGAAATCATAGTTTATTTGTGGCAGATCAAGTAAAAGAAGCGAGTGAAATCATTAGCAATTTTATCGTGTAATTTCTGGTGACTTTACTTCACTTTGTAGATAATCTTGCCATAAACTATTACTATGTTTTTGTTCATATTTTGCAATTTCACTTAATTTGACAAAACTTTTACTATTAAAGAATCCTGCAATATTTGTTTTAGGTAATTTACTCTTTAATTTTTCAAGCCATTCTGGATTTAGATGTAAGATTATTTCTGAAGGTAAGCCGTGTTTTACACATTTATCAATTGCCTGTAATGCATGCTTTGGGTTATTATAGAAAGTATTTGTGTTTAATTGTTCTGGGTTAAATTCATCTGATATTAAAAGTTTATTTTCTTCAGTTTGATATTTTTCTAGTGCTTTTATAATTTTTAGATCATTTGATGCAGTAGAAGATTTTAAATCATAAGTTTTTTTAAATGTAGAATTTATGTCCGTGCATTCGATAATTTTTTTACATTTACAAACGCCTTCTAAGTAAGTTTTGCTACCAAGAAACTCTTCTACTTGTGCTGATAATGCGGGTGGAGCGATCAAGGAAAAAGAGAATTTAGTAGATAATGGCCAAACGACATTATTGTTTGTTGATGATCCCCTTGTTGTAATGTTTTTGATTGAACGGTGCTGATTTATTAATATATTTCTCATTTTAACCTATTTTAAAAATTATCTAATTAATTGTGATGCTTCATTTTTAGTAATATGTTTTTGCCAAAAATCTTGATCTTGTCTTGGCTTAGAAAGAGTTTCCTCTAATTTCTCAATTTGGCTTTCATCTAAGCCTTTACTAGCCATATTATAGCTATTTAAGTGAAGGTTGATTGCTTTTATATTTTCTATGCCACTGTCAATAAAAGCGGGATAAGGTTGCTTTAGTGCTGTGCTAATTTGTTTTGAATGTGCTTTTTTAGCGGCAAACTCTTCTGTGCCATCTATATTTTGTTTAAACAGCTCACCACTAGATGTTAAATAAATTTCTGCTATATCAGTTTTTAGAAAATCTGTATGTTCAATAGCTCTTGTTGTTAAGTTGCATGTACTAACTTTTTTAAATTTTTGTTTTAATGAACTTAATTGCGCAGCATCTTCTTGAAACAAACTATATAACTCTTTTTCACCTATGCTGCCAAACTTTGCTAATATAGGGAGGTTATAAAAAAAATTATCTGGTGAAATTTCTAACTGCCTAAATGCAAAGCTTAGGTTTTTAGCGGTCAAGGAATTCTCAGTTGCTAGATATAATTTTCTTGTTGCTGTTATGGTGTTTCTCATTAATGCCTCATTGAAAGTTTCACTAATAATAGCATAAAAATTATCCTTATGCAACCTATGCAAGAAATACAGTGAGTATAGTTGTTTATGAGTATTTTCTTGATAAATTTGGGGGGTAATAAATAAAATAAACTTTTTTAACAAACTTGGTTTTTTAAAATTTTCTGTTAATTATTCTAAAAATTTATTTGCATTATGTTAAACTTAACTAAAAAACAAACAAAAACAGAAATATTATCTGGTTTAACTGTAGCTTTAGCCTTGGTACCTGAAGCTGTTGCTTTTGCCTTTGTTGCGCATGTTCATCCTTTAGTTGGTTTATATGCAGCTTTTATAGTTGGCTTAGTTACTTCTATTTTTGGTGGCAGACCTGGCATGATTTCCGGTGCAACAGGTGCGCTTGCTGTAGTTATGGTTTCTTTGGTGCAAACATATGGGGTGGAATATTTATTTGCGACTGTAATTTTGATGGGAGTAATTCAAATTTTAGCTGGTATATTTAGATTGGGAAAATTTATTCGTATTGTGCCACATCCCGTAATGCTTGGTTTTGTTAATGGCTTGGCAATTGTAATTTTTTTAGCACAATTAAATCAATATAAAGCGCCAAATCAGATGGGAGAATTAAGTTGGTTGGTTGGGTCTGAGTTATATATTATGCTTGGCTTAATATTGCTTACTATGCTTATAATATACTTTTTACCAAAGCTTACTAAAGCAGTACCATCTGCCTTAGTTGCTATTTTTAGTGTTTTCGCTTTAAGTAAGTTTTTTGCTATTGATACTAAGACAGTAGGAGATATGGCAAATATTGCAGGAAGCTTACCAAATTTTGCTTTGCCACAAGTTCCATTTAATTTGGAAACTTTAAAGATAATTTTTCCTTATGCTTTTATTCTAGCGGGTATTGGTCTTATTGAAAGTTTATTAGCTTTAACTTTGGTTGATGAAATAACAGAAACGAGAGGAAAAAATAGCAAAGAGTGCAAGGCACAAGGTTTTGCTAATGTAATTACTGGTTTTTTTGGTGGTATGGGCGGCTGTGCTATGATAGGTCAAACTATGATTAACATTAGTTCAGGAGCAAGAGAACGCTTATCAGGTATTGTAGCCGCTTTGTTTTTACTTAGCTTCATATTGTTTGCAGCACCAATAATAGAAGCAATACCAATAGCAGCTCTAATTGGGGTGATGTTTATGGTGGTTATTGGTACTTTTGCTTGGTCTAGTTTGCGGATTATGCATAAAATCCCTAAAAGCGATTCTTTTGTAATTATTTTAGTGTCAGCAACTACAGTATTTTATGATTTAGCAATTGCCGTATTTGTTGGAGTGATTGTATCAGCATTAGTTTATGCTTGGAATAATGCACATCACATTACAGCAATTACTGATCGAGATAACCAAAAAAAACTTAAAACATATGATTTATATGGGCCTATTTTCTTTGGTTCTGTAGCATCATTTAAAGATTTGTTTCATCCTAAAACTGATCCTAAAAATGTAACTGTAAATTTTGAGCATAGTAGAGTTTGGGATCATTCTGGTATAGAGGCATTAGAAAAGTTAGCACAGAAATATAGTAAAATAGGCAAGGTTATTAGATTTAAAAAGCTAAGTCCAGATTGTGCTAATTTACTAGAAAAGTCAGGCTGCATCATTGAAAGATCTACAGCTTCAGATCCACATTATGAAGTAGTAATGAATCGAAGCTATATTGCAGCTAAAAAATCATCAACATAAAAAAAATATAAATTATTTTGCCAATTTAGATAAGTAGTTTTACAATATATTATCTATATTCCATTATAATATTATAAAAATCATGTCACTTAAATGGCTTTATTTAGATTTAAATAGCTATTTTGCTAGTGTAGAACAGCAATTGCAGCCTTTATTAAGGCACAGACCAGTTGCTATTGTTCCAAGCTTAACAGATAGTACCTCAGCTATTGCGGCTAGCTATGAAGCTAAAGCCTATGGGGTCAAAACAGGTATGAAAATTTATGAAGCTAAGCTTAAATGTCCAGATTTAATTTGTGTGGTTGGTAAGCATGAAAATTATGTGCATTATCACCATCTTATTTTAAACGAAATTAATAAATATATACCTATAGAAAAATCATATTCTATTGATGAAGTTGCGTGTAAATTATTAGGTAGTCAAACTAATGAAACTAATGCTCTTAACCTAGCTAAAGCGATAAAATTAGGTTTAAGTAAAAATATAGGTAAATATTTACGCTGTTCTATTGGTCTTGCTGAAAATGTATTTTTAGCTAAAACAGCAAGTAATTTAGAAAAGCCAGATGGCTTACAAGTTATTTATGCTAAGGATATGCCAGAGCGTATAGCTCACTTTAAATTAAGTGACTTAACTGGAATTGGTAAGGCGATGGAACATAGATTAAATAAAGCTGGTATTTTTACTATTAAGCAGCTTTTTACGTTAGAACCAAAACATATGAGGAGAATTTGGGGAAGTGTTTTAGGTGAAAGATTTTGGTACTTATTAAGAGGTTATAATTTACCAGATGTTCAAACTAGCTGTAGTTCATTAGGTCATAGCCATGTTTTGGAGCCCAGCTGGCGTCCAGTTGTAAAGGCAAGACATGTAATGCGCAAATTATTGTTAAAAGCTGCAACCAGACTTAGAAGTAAAAAATATTATACTAAACATATGATTTTAGGGGTAAGAATTGAAAATGGGCAAAAGTTAAAATTAGAAACCAGTTTTTATCGTTCATGTGATAATGTAACTTTAAGTAGGGAAGCAAGTAAATTATGGTCGGCATTAGTGCAGATACATAAGCCCAGAGCTATAAAGAAAATCTCAGTTACTTTCGATCATTTAGTTGCGGAGGATAAAATAGAAAATAATTTTTTTGAATTAAGTGGAGATTCATCTTTCAAAAAGCAAAAAACTTTTGAAAAACTCTCATTAGCCATGGATGGCATTAATCACAAATTTGGTAAAGATAGTATTATAATGGGTGGCTTGCCAGAACAGGCAGAGAGTTTTTCTGGTACCAAAATAGCTTTTACACGTATTCCTGACCTGCAAGAATTTAAAAACTAAAGCTTTTTATTTAGGAGCATTTTTTTAAAGATATTAATTTTCTCTTTATTGAAATTTCTTAAAAACAAATATTTAGCATGTTGATCTGGTTGCGCTTTATTTATTTCTATACCCCAAAGAGAGTCTAAATTATTGGGTAAAGTTCCATATCTTAAATCAGCTATAATATTTTTCTGTTGGTCATTATAGTAAATAAAACCCTGTGAAAAATGGTGAAATCTTAAAATATCATTTGTTAATTTAGAGTCACTTGGCATATTTTTAAGTAATTCATTCAGGTTTAATTTAGGGATAACTTTACCTTGATAGATTCTAGCTTCACCAAATAAAGGTTGCCTTACTGCATTGACATAATATTTTCCTTCTACTTCATAAACACTACGCCATAAAACTATATTACCTAAAGTTGGGTTGAGCTTTAGAGCTTCAATTACTTGTTGCTTTTCTTTGGCAATATTAGTGATAAAATTTTCTACACGTAATTTTTGTAGATAGCCAAGAGCTAAATAGCCAAACGCATAAATTAAGGCATATTTAGCTATTTTAGGTTTTACTTTTATTACTGCAAAAATAGTTAAGATAATTATGGGTAGAGTAAATAATGGATCAATAATAGAAATATTATCAAAAGCTATTCTACTAGTATAAAATGGCCATAACCACATTGTGCCATAGCTGGTACAGCTATCTAAGAAGCCATGTGTAGCATAAGCAACAAAGCTATATAAATATAATTTTTTATAATCTTTGCGATAAAATAAAAAGCAAAAAGCTGCCACTAATAATGCTGCAAATGGTATAAAGAAAAGTGAGTGGGTAAAGTGGCGATGAAATTCAAGGCCAAGTAGGGGGTCTGTATTAGATTTAATAAATATGTCCAAATCAGCGGCAAGCCCTGCAATTATACCGCAGCAAAAAGCTTTTTTTAGCTCAGTTTTTTTACTAATTGCGGTGGCAGCTGCAGCGCCAAAAAATGCTTGTGAGAGTGGATCCATGATATAACTAAATTCTTTGCTATAATAATTATTACGTTTATAAAAAATAAAGATAGGATTATTTTCAATGAGTAAAAAAAAACAAAGTCATAATTATCAACTAAATTGCAAAGCCTTAATTTTTTCAATTTTAGTTTCAATTTTTTTGGTTTTACTTAAAGCTTATGGTTGGTTTGCAACTGACTCAGTTAGCTTTTTATCATCTTTGTTAGATTCATCTTTAGATGTTTTAATCTCAGTTTTAAATATTTTAGCAGTCATTTACGCTGCTAGACCTGCTGATAGAGATCATAAATTCGGCCATAATTCAATAGAAGATATTGTAGGTTTAGTGCAAGCCAGTTTTATAGCAGCATCTGGTTTGTTTTTGTTTTATGAAGCTGCATCAAGGTTTAATAACCCGCAAATTATCCAGGAAGCAGAAATTGGAATCAAAATTATTCTATTATCAATGCTTGCAACTTTAGCAATTATTATAATTCAAACTATTATTGCAAAAAAAACTAAGTCATTAATTTTGAAAGCTGATTTATTGCATTATTCAACAGATTTTGTGGTTAATGGCTCAATAATTGTATCTTTATATTTTGCAAGTAAAACAGATTATGCTTTTTCAGATCCTTTAATGGCTTGTTTTATTGGTTGTTATATTTTAAGTGCTGCATTTAAGATTGGTTTTAGAGCATTTGATAATTTAATGGATAAAGAGCTACCTCTTGTTTTTACAGAGAAAATTATTAAGTTAATTGAAGAAGAAAAAAATATTATTGATTACCATAAGCTTAAAACTAGAAGATCAGGTAGTAAAAAGTTTGTGCAACTTCATATTGAAATGTCAGCCAACTTAAATTTAAAAGAAGCGCATGATGTTGCGGATAATTTAGAGAAAAAAATAGAAGCTTTGGCAGATAATGCTGAAGTAATTATACATATAGATCCAGCCTAGAAAGATTATTTGTAAGGCAAAATATGCAGAAATTATAAGATGCTTATATAGTTTGGAAAAGCAAAAATCATGCTAATATAGTCTAATTTTACTTTTTCTATGTTTTTTTATATAAAAATAAGCGAGTAGAGCCTTGTTATATTGTTATAACTTAAGAGTTAGTTACTAGTTTATTAATTTATAAATTTCACTCATCTAATAAAGCAGTTCTCTAAAAATGATGAAATATTTAGAGAGTTTTACTTTTATGATTTATCTAAAATTGAGCTATAGTGACCAGCTTTTTGTTAATTCTGCAGATCTTTGTGCATCTAGCATTGCTGCACGAGTTTGGCCAGTTTGCACTGTTACCTCATTTTGCTCTACAGGGCCAAATAACCAGCTATCATCAGGTTCTTCGTTTTGTGCGGTTTGTGCTTTTGCTTCCTGCGCTTTTTCTCGCCCTTTTCTTCCTCTAACTAAGGCTTGAATCTTTGTTGCTGCCGATTGTGCTCTTTGCTCAGCTAGTCTTGCAACATGAGTGGGATCTTGTTGGCTATCTTCTGCTGCTTGCTCTGCTTCTTGTGCTGCTGCTTGCTGTCCTGCCAATCTAGCTTCTATTTGACTATTAAGCTCAGTTAACTCACTTTCTGTAAGTTCATGTAATGGTTTTTCAGCCAATTCAGCTGCTCCATTTCCTGCATCATAATGATATGTATATGTTCCATCGCCATTTTTAGTTATATTATCAGGTAAGTTTGATTCCAATAAAACATTTAATTTAGTGATTAGTTCTGCTGGATAGTCTGGTTGAAGATCTTCTACTGGTAATCTTCTTTCTTGAGTTAAAGCTCTTACTGTATCTCGACCTTGTCTTCCTCTAACTAAAGCTTGAATCTTTATTGCTTTAAAATGCTGTTTTATTTCATCTGTTAGGTCTATTAAATCTTCTACTCTAAAAGGTTTTCTAGTAATTGGATCAAGCGCCTGTCCTTCTCCTCTTCTAAGCCATTCTTCTATTTGAGTTTTTTTGTATAAATGTTGTCCACCTGTAGAATATGCTATTTCACTATCTATTGTTCCATCTTCAGATATAACTTCATTAGATATGCAGCATACAGACTCTCGGTTAATTTTAGGTAAGATTTGTTTAGTTATTTGCTTTTTGATTAAATTAGCTACATCGAGATGACCTTGTTGTGCTGCAATAAATAAAGGCGCTACTCCATTAGTGTTAGCCTGATTTACCACTGCTCCTCTTTCTATTAATAGCTGTGCTACATCGAGTTGACCTGTTTGTGCTGCAATAAATAAAGGCGTTGCTCCTTTTAAAACCCCACTAGCTGGAGCCAGATTTACCTCTGCTCCGTTATCTAGTAATAGCTGCACTACATCGAGTTGACCATGTCGTGCTGCAATAAATAAAGGCGTTGTTCCTCCAAAAGGTTCATTAGCTGGAGGCAGATTTACCTTTACTCTGTTATCTAGTAATAGCTTTACTACATCGAGTTGACCTTGTCGTGCTGCAATCATATAAAGGTGTTACTCCATAAGTGTTAGCCTGATTTACATCAACTCCAAAATTTTCTGCTATGGTTGGAGAACCTTCTTGTGCTAAAAACTCATTAAGTGTTGTTCTATTGTCTTATTTAGCTTTATAAGTAAGAAAGCTTGGTTCTTTTATTATATATTAGCCCTTAACCATTTAATTTAGCCAATATATTTATTTCCTATTTGTTACAGTTTCATTAATGTTAACTTCCTTGTGCAATAGTTGCGTCTGCTACTTTAATGAAAGCTGCAATATTTGCTCCTTTCTTATATGGATAAATACCATTTTCACGCTTAATATTTGCAATGCAGCCTGCGTGAATATTGGACATAATATTTTTTAGTTTTTGGTCAATTTCGTCAAATTCCCAACTCAAATGTTGTGCATTTTGACTCATTTCAAGACCAGACACCGCAACTCCACCTGCATTAGCTGCTTTTGCTGGCGCTACTATTACTTGATTGTTGCTAAGATATGTGGCCGCTTCTGAAGTTAACGGCATGTTAGCACCTGGAGATACAGCTTTTAAGCCGTTTTTAGCTAATATTTTAGCATCTGCAAGATTAAGTTCGTTTTGTGTTGCGCATGGCACTGCAACATCACATTCTATAACCCAAGGTTTTTGCTTTTCTACATATGCACAATTTTTATTATCAAGACAAAAATCAGCTAATCTCTTGCCCTTGGCTCTAGCCGCCTTATAAGAATTTAATTCTGCTAAAGTAAGGCCATGTTTGCAATAAAGCATACCTTTAGAATCTGATAAAGTAAGCACAGTAGCACCTTCCATAATGGCTTTCTCAGCAGCAAAAATTGCTACGTTACCTGCTCCTGAAATAGTTATGTTTTGATTTTTAAGCTCAAGATCATGTGCCTCTAAAATATTTTTAAGAAAATAAATACAGCCATAACCAGTTGCTTCAGTTCTTACCAAGCTACCACCAAATAAAAGCGGCTTACCAGTTAAGCTGCCTGTAACTTGATTAGTATTTTTTTTATATTGACCATATAATAAGCCAACTTCTGTAGCAGATACTCCAATATCACCTGCTGGTATGTCTCGGTTTTCACCTATATATTTGTGTAGCTCTTGCATATATGCTTGGCAAATTCGCTCTTTTTCAGCAAAAGATAAATTTTTTGGATCAATATCAAGGCCACCTTTACCCCCACCTAAAGGTAAGTTAGTAAGAGAGTTTTTGAAAATTTGTTCAAAAGCTAAAAATTTTAAAATACTAAGATTAACTGAAGGGTCAAAACGCAAACCACCTTTGTAAGGGCCGAGGGCGTTATTTTGTTGCACTCTATAGCCTCTATTTACTCTAACTATACCATTATCATCACGCCAATTCACTCTGAAACTTATAATACGATCAGACTCAATCAAACGAGCTAAAATATTTTCTTGTTGGTAATTTAAGTTGTCATTATAGATTTCTGCAATATCTTGATAAAAATTTTCTACTGCCTGATGAAATTCAATTTGTCCAGCATGGTGCGCTTCTAAATATTTGCTTAAGCTATTTTGGTTATTTAACATAAATTTATGATATCAGTTATTTAAAATAACGTTAATTTAGCAAGTTACTTAGTTATTTGCTAGCTCTTTTTACATTAGAGATTAATGGAGCGACCTGCACTAGGCTCAGATGGTGTGTTTGGAGCTGATACTTGATCACCAGCTATAGAAGATTCTATTTTTAAACCTTTTAAAATCTCTCCTGCTTCTCTCGGAAAAACATCTTGCTCTCTTGTATTTTCCAATTGGCTTTCGGGTTCATTTTCTCTAGGAAATTGCATGCCTTTCATTATTTTATCTCCTCGACTAGATTCTAAGCTTTCTGAATTTCCATGTTCTTGAGGATCTTCACCACTAAAGATAGGATTAATTTCGTTTTTTCCTGTGATTTTGTTATATAGCTCACTGGTTTTTACCAAGATTTTGTTAAAAAAATCATTCATCTTATCTCTCAAATATATCTTATAATTTAACTATAACATTTTCTAGCTTTGTAGCAAAATATTATTTTATATAGGATATGTTTTAATCCCTTTTTCTTCTGCTCGCTTTTGTTGTTCATGTAACTTCGCGGTATGAGGTCCTAGGGCAGTTTTTGTTGGTTTTGTAGCTTCAGCTCCAGCTGCTAAAATTTCTGTATGCTCAGCCCTTAAATCGTCTATATTTACATTAGGGTTTGTAATCTGACCATCTAATATAATTTGCAAAGCAGCTTCACATATTAATGGACCACAATCTACATTAGTTCCTCTTGCTTGTAATGGTGGAAATTTATCAAATTCACCCTCTATACCATGTAAAGGATCATATTGCTTTATGGATATATTGTTAGAACTATCCTTGGTTACTATATTTAATACAAAGTGAGAATCCAGCTCAGATGTACCAGTTAGTTCTGGGATAAATAAAGTTTGTCCTTCAGCTAACGAATCTGTATATGGGTTAATTATTATTTTTTTAAAATCTTCATCCATGTCACTTGTAATTGGTTTGCATATTTTTATATGAGTGTTTTCTTCGGCATAACTTTCTAATACAGCTTCAACTTTATCATCACGATATTGCCTTTCAGATGTAGTACTGATATCTTGTTTTTGCTTAATTACAGTATCTAAAGCACTATTAAGCTTTTCCAATAATTTCTTTGGTGCAGAGTTTAGCTGTGATGTTGTATCCGTTGTCATGCTTGTGAAAGAGACTTCATCATCATGCTTTATTATTTTAAAGAAGTCATCAGAGGTTATTAGAGTATCTATTTCAGCATTTGCACTAATTTTTCCAATAATTTCTGCTTTTAGTTGATTTTCCTGCCATAATTTTCTTGCTGCTACTAATGCAGAAGATGGCTCTATTCTTACTCTTTTAGAGGGTGCCTCTATTTCTGCTCTACTTAACAGAGAATATTTTTCTACTATTGTCTGCTTTGTAGCATCTAATAATTCATTTATCTTTTCTAGATTATTGGTATCTATTCTAGGTTTAATTTCAACTACTGGTTTTCCTGCTTCGTTTGTGCGTGTTATTGTATATGGAGAGCCCTTTACCATTAAGTACTCAATATCTTGATGCTCGATTAAATTTTGTTTTAATTCAGCTATAGCTGTAATTTTTGCTGTTAGATCTAGTTTTATAGTAGATAAATCTGAAAGTGAAAATCTTGCTAAGGAGCTTTTCTCATTGCTTTCAGCGTGCATTACTGTAACAGTTTGAGCTCTTAGGTCAATGCTAATAGGGTTGTTTGGTAGCTGAGCAGATAACTGATTAATTTCTTGAGATAAAGTAATTTTTGTTTCTAATTCTATCCGCTGTTCTTCTTCGCTTACTAGAAGTTTGAAACTTTCAAAAGCCTCAGATACTTCTGTATATTTTTTTGGGCTTTCAACTTGTTTGGCGTTGATTGGTTCTTGAAGAGTTTCTCTCAGCTTAAGAGCTATGTCTATAGTTATCTCACCATCTGCTGGTACCTTATCTATCTTACTGATTAGCATTGATGCTGTCTTTGTTATTCTGTTTCCTTTAAAATAGCCTGTTTTAATTTCACCCAAGCTTGTTTTTAGATCTGATAATTGTGTTCTTACACTCTCATTAAATGCCATCATTACCTCATTACTCTCTTATATTTAGTGTAACATAAAAATTAGTAGAATTAAATATTTTTATAATTCTATTGAACGAGTCTTGCTTTTTTGCCTAGCTTGTTCACGCTCCTCAAATGTGACTGGTTTATCCTTTTCATATCTTGTAGCTTTTCTTATTTGCCTAGAATTAGGTTTTGGCGAATTTTCTTGTGGCTTTTGAATAGGTGTATCTTTCTCTTTTGGCACTTCTGGAACATCTGGCTTTGTTGTTGTGGGTTCTAGGGTGTTTAAGGCATAATTTTTAGCAATGGTTAAAATTTTTACTTCTTCTGCTAATCCTTGCCGTAAATCTGGATCTGCAGATTTTTCTACCAGCTGTTCTTTGTTTGCTAATGCAGTTTGCAATTCTTCTGTGATGTTAGCAAGGGTTCTTTTTTGCTCTGCTAATTGTTGTTCTAAAAAATCTAGCTTTAATGCATAACCTCCACCTGCTACATCTTGCGCTGCATTAACTTGGTCTATTGTTATTAGTTCTGTTTCAATATTTGTTTGCAATATTTGTATTTGTGCTATCAATTTGTCAATTGCTTTAAGATGATTTTGTGTTTTTTCCTCTAATTTATTACTTAAGGCAGTTTTAATTTTGATTAGAGATGTAAGTTTTAGTTGATTAAGATTTGCTTTGGCATTTTCTCTGGTTATATCTCCTGAAACAGGATCAATTAACTTTGCTTTGAAAGGAAAAATAACTTGTTGGTCTCGAATTGTGTGGCCAGCAATTGAAATTTCGCTACCATCTTCTGGAAGAAGCGCTTTAATAAAATTAACTACATAGTTTTTCTTTGCCGTAAGAGCACTTTTTAGCTGTGCTTTTATTATTTCTAAATCTACATTAGGTAATTTATACAAATCTTCAGCATGTAATGTTGAATATTTTATATCATATAAGCCAAGACATAGTTTATCTATCTCTTTAATTAGTTTTTGCTTGGGAAATTCTGATTTATCGAGTTCTTCACTTGCTGATTTTTCTAAATATTGTGGTTCTTTTCTTCTTGCTTCTATGGTAGTTATTTTCTTGTTTACAGCATCTAGTAATTGTTGCATCAAGGTTGGATTCTGAAGATCTATTTTAGGTCTGATATTAACTATTGGCTTGTCACCTTCTTTTAGGTGTGTGATTGAATATCTAGTATTATTTACCATAAGAAATTCAATATCTCGATGCTCGATTAATTTTTTTTTAATTTCTCCTTTAAGGTCAGCTTGAACGGGGTGATGTGATGGTTGAGTAAGTAAAGCAATTTTACCTTTTGGTGCCAAAGATCTCAAAGAAAAGTCAGATTTTCTTTGATGTTTTCCTTGTGCAAGTAATTGATCAGCACTAGCTTGTTTGGTTAAACTTTCTGCTTGTACGAATGCTTGTACTGACATCTCTTTTTGTCGATTAAATTCTAATAATTCCGTTTCTAAAAAAGATATTTCTTCACGAATATTCTCTAGCATTTTAATATGTTTAGCGTTGCTTAGTTCGACCCTTACATTATCTGTAAATTCATGCTTTATTAGAGAAATTTGTTTAACCAAATCAACTTTTCTATTAAATGTTTCAAGAGCGCTCTGCTGTTTTTTATACGCTCTATCATTTATTTGTTTCAACTTATGATATTTCAGATTTATTTGAGTAATCATTTCTTGTCTTTTAGCTAAGTCTTCTTTTTGATTGGAAATTTTTAGCTTGGTTCTTTCTAGTTTGAGCTCTTTCATTTCTTGCATATATTCTATATTTTGCTCGCTATCTAGAGACAGACTCCCTCTAGAACTACTTGTTTCCTCTTCATATAATTGTTCAGCTAAACTTGTTTCGTTTATGCTTAATTGTTGTTTTAGCGCTTTTAATTCCTGGCCATGTTCTTCATATTCTTGTGCCACCTCTCTAAATGCTATATTAGCCTGTTGGAATAAAAACATAGAATTGTTTTTTTGCTGTTCTAATGTTATCAAAGGCTTAAGCTCCTTGATTTTATTTTCTAATAATATAGCTTCCGCTTTAGAAAAGCGTGTTGTTTTTTTTAACTGTAATAAACAATCTGATATTATTTTTAGTATTGGTTTAGGGTAAGATTCATACATATCTATGGTTATATTAATTGCTATAAAATATCTATTTGTATGTTAATAGTAACATATAGACTTAAACTGATCAAGCTAGGGTTATTTTAAATAGCTAATGACTTAAAGAAATATAAAAGTTAGTAGAAATAACTAATGATTGCAAAAAATATAGAAATTACTATTATAATTTTTTATTTAAAAAAAACAGTATGGAACAACCAAATTACAAAGATAATTTTTACCTCAGCAAAAGACTGTTCAAAGAATATGTCTTGCCGCACAAGATTAGGTTCTTTTTCTCTATTTTTTTAATGATCATAGTAGCGGCGACCACAGCAGGTCATGCTTATATGGTAAAACCCGCTTTAGATGAAGTATTTGTAAAGCAAAATACGGCTCTTTTAGTTGTAATACCAGTTGTAATTATGTTGATTACTATTGTTAAAGCACTATCTAGTTATTTCCAATTGCTCATTATGAGCTATATCAATCTAGATATAACGGCAAGTCTTAGGAATGTGCTTTATCGCCACTTTGTTTATTGTGATATTTCTACTTTAAACCGCACCTCATCTGGTGAAATGATCTCGAGAATAATGATGGATATTAACAGAATAACAGGTGGTATTTCAACTTTTGTGAATGGCTTTTTTAAGCAGTTAATTACCTTGGTGGCTCTTGTAGGGGTTATGTTTTATCAAAGTTTAGAGCTTGCTTTGATTGCTTTTATTGGCTTTCCATTAGCTGTCTATCCAGTTTATTTAATTGGTAAGAAACTAAGACATTTATCTTTTGGTGACCAGGCTATGGCGCAAAAATTTATTTCGCAAATGGATGATAGTTTGCAGTATGGCAAGCTAGTAAAAGCATATAATTGTGAAGAATTTGAAGCAAAGAGAATGTCCAATATCATTTTTGGTATTACTAAATTGGGTAGAAAAATATCAAGATTGTCGCTTATTTCTTCACCATTTGTTGAGATGCTAGGTGGTGTTGGTGTGGCTGCAGTAATTTGGTATGGTGGTTTTCAAGTTTTAAATGGCGAAACTACGCCAGGTGCATTTTTCTCATTTTTTACAGCCATGATGATGGCTTATAAGCCTTTAAAATCTGTATCTGGTATGAATAGTGGTATTCAATTAGGTCTTGGTGCTACAGAAAGATATTTTGAAGAAATAGATAAAAAGCCAGCTATTACTGATAAAAAAAATGCTAAAAAATTAAAAGACCCTAAAGGTAATATAAAATTCGAAAATGTTATATTTAATTACACAAAAGACAGAACAGCACTAAATAGTATTAATTTAGAAGTTAAGCCAGGAGAAATGGTTGCATTAGTCGGTCCTTCTGGTGGAGGTAAGTCAACTATTATGAGTATGATGCTTAGATTTTATGACCCTAAATCAGGTAAAATTAGTTTAGATGGACATAATTTAAAGAATATTAGTCTAAAGTCACTTAGAAGCGCAATGTCTGTAGTAAATCAAGAGGTAATGCTTTTTGATGATACAATTTTAGAAAATATTAGATATGGAAATTCTGGAGCAACAGAAAAAGAGATAGAAGAAGCCGCTAAAATAGCAGAGGCACATGAATTTATTAATGAGTTGCCAGATAAATATCATAGTTTAGTTGGGCAAAATGGTATTATGTTGTCTGGCGGGCAGCGACAAAGAATAGCAATTGCCAGAGCTGTATTATATAATTCGCCAATATTATTATTAGATGAAGCAACTTCGGCTTTAGATCCTATTTCTGAGCATTTAGTTAAAAATGCTTTGCAAAAATTAATGAAAGGTAAAACCACTATTGTCATAGCGCACCGCTTGTCAACTGTGATGCATGCTAATAAAATTTGTGTGGTTATGAATGGTGAAATTACAGAAGAGGGAACGCATAAAGAATTAATTGAGAAAAAGGGAGATTATGCTAATTTATATGAGAAGCAATTTGCATTAGTAACAGACCTTGATAATTAACTTTTAAATTTTTTATGAAAGCAATAATATTAGCAGGGGGAAGCGGTTCCAGATTGGCTCCCTTAACCAACATCACAAGTAAACAAGTATTACCAGTTTATGATAAGCCAATGATATATTACCCCTTAAGTAATATAATCAATGTTGGTATTAAAGATATTTTAATTATTAGTACGCCAGAAGATACGCCAAGAATTAGAGAGTTACTTGGTGATGGTAGTGCTATAGGCGTAAATATAAGCTATAAAATACAAGATAGGCCTAATGGCATTGCAGAAGCGTTTATAATTGGCGCCGATTTTATTGGGAATGATAATGTTAGTTTGATTTTAGGTGATAATATTTTTTATGGCAGCGAAGTGAGCGGTAAAGAAGTTGATCACAAATTTAAGTCAGCTAGCCAAAATGTGGATGGCGCTTATGTTATTGCTTATCAAGTGTCAGACCCTGAGCGCTATGGTGTGGTGGAATTGGATAATAATAATATGGCATTGTCGATTGAAGAGAAACCAGCTAAAGCTAAATCAAATTTTGCAGTTACTGGTTGGTATTTTTATGATAATCAAGTAGTTGATATCGCAAAAAATATTAAGCCATCAGATAGGGGGGAATTGGAGATTACAGATATTAATAATCATTATTTAAAAGCCCAAAAATTAAAAGTTATTACTTTGAATCGTGGTTTTGCTTGGCTTGATGCTGGCACGCATAATTCGCTTTATCAGGCTTCACAATTTATTGAAGTGGTAGAAAATCGTCAGGCTATAAAAATAGGTTGTATAGAAGAAGTGGCATTTAATAGGGGCTTTATTAATTTGGCTCAATTAGAAGAGTTAGCAAATAAATTCAAAATAGGTAATAGCTACGGAGATTACTTAAGAAAGGTAATTTTGTTAAATAGTTAAATTATGTTAAAAGTTGAAGATTGCTTTATTCCAGATTTAAAAATTATCAAATTAGCAAAATATGGTGATGATAGAGGTTTTTTTATTGAGAGATTTAAATTAGCAGATTTTAAGAAACATCATTTACCTACAAATTTTGTACAAGATAATCACTCTAGATCAGAAAAAAATGTAGTTAGAGGTTTACATTATCAGTTTGCACCCGCTCAAGGTAAGTTGGTTGGTTGCACTAAAGGTGAAGTTTTTGATGTAGCCGTAGATTTAAGGGTTAATTCTAAAACTTTTGGCAAATGGTTTGGCCTTAATTTAGATCAACAAACTTTGCTATGGATTCCAGCTGGATTTGCGCATGGCTTTTGTGCTATATCAGATGAACCAGCTGATTTATATTATAAAATCACTGGCGGGGAATATAACCCAGAAGGAGAGGGCGGAATTATGTGGAATGACCCAGAGATAAATATAAACTGGCCTGTTGCTGATGCGCAAATTTCCAAGCGTGATAAAAAACAACAGACTTTACAAGAATATATAAAAAATCCAGTATTTTTTTAAAAATAATAAGTAACTAAATTATGCAAAAAACACAAAATTTATTAGTTACCGGTGGAGCCGGTTTTATTGGCAGCTCATTTGTGGCGCAGCAAGCTAAATTGGGTAATAAAGTAATTATTTTAGATAAATTAACTTATGCTGGTAAAAAAGAGAATATCAATTGGATAAATGGAGATTATGAATTAGTGGTAGCTGACATTAATGAACAAAAATTAGTTGAGGAATTATTATTTACTCATAAAATTGATAAATTAGTACATTTTGCCGCGGAAAGCCATGTAGATAATTCAATAGAAAATCCAACTGAATTTATAGAAACTAATATTAATGGCACATTTTCTTTGCTTGCAGCTAGTTTGAGATATTTTAAGGAAAATAATAAATTTCATTTTCATCATATATCTACAGATGAAGTGTTTGGTGATTTGCCTTTAAATGATGGAAGTAAATTTTCTGAATTAACCGCTTATAATCCTTCATCACCATATTCTTCTTCTAAGGCAGCAAGTGATCATTTAGTTAGAAGTTATTTTAGAACTTATAATTTACCTATAACTATTAGTAATTGCAGTAATAATTATGGTGAAAGGCAGCATGAAGAAAAATTAATTCCAACTATAATAAGGAAAGCAGTTAATGGTCTTGATATTCCAATTTACGGCGATGGTAAGAATGTTAGAGATTGGATACATGTAGATGATCACAATAGGGCGGTACATTTGATTTTAAACCAAGGTAAAATAGGTGAGACTTATTGCATTGGAGGTAATTGCGAATTAAATAATAATGAAGTTGTAAATATAATTTGTGAAACTTTAGATGAAAATTATCCTAAAAAAGATGGTTTATCCTACAAAAAGCAAATTACTTATGTAACAGACCGTAAAGGGCATGATCTTAGATATGCAATTAATTCAAATAAAATTGAGCAAGAGCTAGGTTTTGAGTTGCAGATAAATTTTCGTCAAGGTATTTTAAGGTTAATTAAAGATATTTTAGCTTAATGGCAGCACTTACCTTTATATTTGTTACATATAATAGTGAGCAAATCATTGACCTAGCTTTAAGTAAAATTGATCAAGAAAAATATAAAGTTATTATTTCAGATAATGGTAGTACAGATAATACTATAGCAATTATTAAACAGAAATATCCAAATATTACTTTAATTGAAAATAAAAAAAACATAGGTTTTGCAAGAGCAAACAATATTGCTTTTAAGCAAGTAAAAACAGATTTATTTGCCCTAATAAATCCTGATTGTTTTATTGATAATAATTCAATTTTAGAGTTAATAAAAGTAATTAATTTAGATGAAAATATTGCCCTTGCTGGGGCTAGAGCTTATGGCGCTAAATTAAATAATAAATATGATATTGCTAATGTAGAAGCCGATTTAATAGCTGAAAAAAATTATATTGGAGAAGAGAAATTATATTTTGTGGCTAAATTTATCAGTGGCTGCTTTATGCTCGGCAAAACTAATATTTTTAGGGAAATTGGTTTGTTTGATGATGGTTTCTTTTTATATTGTGAAGATAATGAATTATGTAAAAGGATGAATAAAGAAAATTATAAAATTATAGTAGTTAAAAACTCTAAGCAAATTCACTTAAGTGGAAATTCAACCAAGGAAATAGATAGTAGTATGAACAAAGCTATTAATTGGCATAGATTTGGCTATAGTAAATGTTATTATAGTGAGTGTGTACATAATAAATTTATAGCAAAATTCAATGCTGCTAAAAATATTATTAGAATTATGATTATTTTTATAGTTAAATTATTTAATTTTAGAAAATTAACTAATAAGGAAAAGGCAGTAATTAGTGGCTCTTTTGCTTATTTAATGGGCAAGTCTGCTTTTGATAATAATGGTAATGGAAGAAAGTTTTAAAATGAAAAACATCATAATTTTTGGTAAAAATGGTCAAGTTGCAACAGAGCTTCGCTTAATCTTAGCGCAGCAAAAAGAATTTTCTTTTAATTATTATTCTAGTAAAGAGTTTGATTTTGCAGATCTTGGATCACTAAAGCATAAATTAAAAAATTTAGCACCAGCTGATTATATTATAAATGCTACCGCCTATAATGAAGTTGATAAAGCAGAAGAGGAGCAAGAAAGAGCAAATAATATTAATCATCTAGCAGTAAAGTTGTTAGCAGAATATTGTAAAGAGCACAATATAAGGTTAATACATTATTCAACAAATTATGTCTTTGATGGTGAGGGTAATAAGCCTTACAAAGAAACTAATAACAAAAATCTTAAACCATTATCATATTATGGGAAAAGCAAATTATTAGGAGAGCAAGCAATAGAAAAGTCAAAATGTGCTTATTTGATTTTTCGTGTAGCTACGGTTTTTAATCTTAATAAGGAAAATAATTTTGTCGCTAAAATTAGAAAATTAGCAGAAAGTAGAAAAGAGCTAAAAATAGTAAATGACCAAATTACCAATCCAACCAATAGCTATGATATTGCATTTAATACATTTGAAATAATAAAAAAGATTGAAGAGCAAAGCAAATTTAAATCAGCTATATATCATTTAGCAAATAAAAACTTTTATTCTTACTGTGAATTAAGTAAAAAGATTATCTCTAAAGAGAATTTAAAAATAATTCCAGTTACAAGTAGTGAATTTAAAACGAAAGCAGCAAGACCTTTGAATGGCGCTTTGGATAGTGGTAAAATAAAAAAAGATTTTGCAATTGAGATAACTGATAATTACAAGCAACTTACTGTAATTATAGTAACTTATAAAAGCGCTCATATTGTAATAGATGCTTTGCAACATATAATTAAACAAGGTTATAGAATTATTATTGTTGATAATGGTAGTAAAGATAATATTGAAGATGTTTTGGATAAAAACTGCAAATCTAGTAATATCGAATTGATAAAATTAAAATATAATATTGGTTTTGGTAGAGCAAATAATTTAGCTTTGGAGAGGGTTAATACAAAATATGCATTTTTGCTAAACCCTGATGCAATAATGATGCCACATTCTCTTGATTTAATGGTAAAAATAGCAGAGCAGAAGCAAAATATTGCGCTGCTTAACCCTATATTTACTAATGAAAACTTGATTGGTAAAAATAATAATAATGAGTCATTAGAAATAGAAAAAAAATCATATTTGTGTGGTGGGGCTATGTTAATGAATATGAATATATACAGAAATATAGGTTTTTTTGACAGTAAAATTTTCTTATATGGAGAAGATGATCAAATATCTGCTCTTGCATTAAATAATGGTTTTGAGAACGCAATTTCTAAATATTCATTTTGTTATCATGCAAACCAACATTCAGTAGCGACTAAGAATGTTTTTGAAGATTATAAATTATTGTTTTTTAGATATTGGCATCAGGGTTGGGGTAAAACTTATTTAAAAAGGCAGAAAAAAAATATAATTAAAATTTGGCTAAAAATTTTACACCGCTTTGCTTTAAGCATATTATATTTATTTAAGCTACAACCAAAGCAAGCTGTTATTAGATTAGCTATAGCAATTGGCTCAATAGCAAATTTATTAGGTAGAGATTGTTTTTCCAAAGAAGCAAAAATAACAGAGATTGAGAAAGTTAAATATTTTTGAAGATTTGCTAAGTAGCACATTATAATTAGAATTTAAAAGAAAAGGATATATTTTGCATAATAATACAAAGGGAAGAGGCTGTTTATTAATAAAATACATAATTGACAATTTATAATTAAAAACAAAAAAACATTGAATTATAAAAAGCTTATTTGATAACTTTTTTGCTAAAGCAGTGTATAGCTTTTTCACAGATAAGTGTAAAACTAAAAGATTATTTTAGTATAATTTTATAATCTTGTATATAATTAATAAAGCATTAAAATGTAATTTTTATCAAATTATGAAATTATTTACATCAGAATCTGTGTCCAGAGGACATCCAGATAAAATAGCAGATCAAATCTCAGACTTAGTATTAGATTATTTTTTAGCTAAAGATAGTGAGGCAAGAGTTGCAGCTGAAACTTTAGTTACACCTCATAAAGTAGTGGTTGCAGGGGAAATAAGAGCGAATTTTACTCCAAGTCATGAAGAATTGGAAAGTGAAATTAGAGCTTTAATAGCTGATATAGGTTATATTAAAGGTAAATTCTCAGCAAAAAATATAGGAATTGAGTTTTTGTTAAATGAGCAATCAGCAGATATAGCAATAGGTGTAGATGCGGGTGATCGAATTAGTGAGGGTGCAGGTGATCAGGGCATAATGTTTGGTTATGCAACTAATGAAACCGCAGAATATATGCCTGCTGCGATAATTTTTGCGCATAAAATTTTAGAAAATATTTATACTGAGAAAGCAAAGAACACTATAATTGGTTTTGGCCCTGATGCAAAAAGTCAAGTAACCTTAGCTTATGATAATAATGGTAAAATAAGTTATGTTGATACTATATTACTTTCAATACAGCATGCAGAAAGCATCTCCCAAGATGATATAGTTAGGCAAATAAAGCCAATTATTTATAAATCTGTGCCTAAAAACTTAATTACTAGTGAAACAAAATTTTTATTTAATCCAACTGGTAAATTTGTTATTGGTGGGCCTGAAAGTGATGTTGGTCTTACTGGAAGAAAAATTATAGTCGATACTTATGGAGGTGCGGCACCGCATGGTGGTGGAGCTTTTTCAGGGAAAGACCCAACTAAGGTGGATAGATCAGCAGCTTATATTGCGAGATATTTAGCTAAAAATATTGTTGCAAGTAAATTAGCGGATAAATGCTTAATTCAATTATCATATGCTATTGGTGTAGCTGAGCCAGTTTCAATTTATGTTGACACTTACGGTACAGGCAAAATTTCAGATCAAAAAATTGTGGAATTAATAAAACAAAAAATAGATTTAACCCCAAAAGCTATTAGAGAAAAGCTAAATTTAAACCAAGCTATTTATTTGCAATCTGCTAGTTATGGCCATTTTGGTAGAAATTATAATGCTAATAATGGAGCTTTCGCTTGGGAAAAAACAGATTTATTTGAAACTTCAAACATAGTTGAGCATTATAAAAGCTCTGTTGCTTAATTTTATAAATAAAAATAAAGATGCACAAAAAGAAAGTCATATTTAATCTTGTACAAAGCAATATTAATGGTGGTCTTGAAAATATGTATTTAGACTATAGCAAAATTATAGCTAAGAAATATGAACTTATATGTTTAGTATCTAAAAACTTTGTGCATATTAAAGAATTAAAGCAGCAAAATATAAAATATGAAATCTTAAATATTAAAGGTCATTTTGATTTTTTCGCTTTTGTTAAATTCGCTTTTTTAGTTAGAAAATATCAGCCTAAATTAATATTTGCGCATAATGGTAGATGTTTTGCTTTATTAAATTTATATAAATTACTAATAAGAAAAGCTTCATTTAAAACTATTGCAGTTAGTCATGGTGGCAACCCTAAAAGACTAATCAATTTTGATTATATCATAACTGTAGCACAGCATTTAAAAGCTAAGATAATTAAAAAATACCCACATATAAATCATGAGAAGATTAAAGTTATTTATAATGGAATTTCGCTAGGTAAAATAACTTTTAAAAATCAAATTGTTAATCAAAATAAAGATGTCATATTTGGCACATTATCGAGGTTATCAGCAGAAAAAAACATTATAACGGCTATTAAAGCTTTTGCCCTATTTTCTAAAAAAGTGAGCAAATCTAAATTATTAATTGCAGGAGAGGGGCCCGAAGATGCTTACTTAAAAAATTATGTAACTAGGCATAATTTAGGAGATAAGATAGTATTTCTTGGTCATCAGGAAAATATCAAAAAGTTTTTTCAGCAAATAGATGTTCTAGTTCACTCCTCTAATAAGGAGGCATTTGGCCTAGTTATATTGGAAGCATTTCAACATAATAAGTTTGTGATAAGCTCAAATGTTGGTGGGTTAAAAGAGATTATAGAGCATAAATATAATGGCTTTTTATATAATGATTCTAAATCATTTGTTAGTTTACATAATGAAATGCTTAGATGCTATGATTTAAGCTTTGAGGCTAGAAATAATGTTATTAAAAATGCTAAAAAAACCTTAGAAGAAAATTTCTCTTTAAAGATAGTTGAGGAGAATTTGTTAACTCTTTTACACAAGTAGAAAAATGGAATTGGTAGCTTGAAATAATAGTTGGTTATTGAAGTTTCTTAATTTATACTGTTTTCAATTATTCACTTTTTTATATGCTAAAAGACCAGCTCAAAAGAAAGCTAGTTATGACAATTCTTGCTCGTAACGAGGAGGACATAATAGATCAGCATATTAAATTTCATTTGAGTCATGGTGTAGATTTTTTTATTGCAACTGATAATGGCTCTACCGATAAAACAAAAGATATCTTTTTGAAGTATCAGGAGAAAGGCGTACTACATTTAATAGAAGAAAAAGATCATAATTACAATCAGGATAAATGGGTTGATAAAATGATTAAAATTGCTAGAAAGCAATATGATGCTGACTGGATTATTAATTCTGATGCTGATGAGTTTTGGTATTCAGATTCAGGAAATCTAAAATTAGCATTACCTTATATTGATAATACTAAGGTTTTATTTGTATGTGCTCTACATTCTGATCCTGTCGATTATGAAGGGGAATTTAAAATACCCAAATATATTTCCGGTAAAGCCTCAGGACCTTTTAAATGTATGTTTGCAGCAAAAGGATATAAAAAAATTTATAAAGGTAATCATAATGTAAAAATGTTTCCATTTTTTCGTAAAGCTAAAATATCCACTCAGATTACTATATTTCACTTTTCAGTCAGGTCATATAATCATTATAAGAAAAAGATTATAAATGGGGCGCAAGCATTAGAGAGGAACCCTAGATTTAACTATACTATTGGAGCGCATATTAGGCAAGCATATGAAGAGTATAAGAAGGGTAATTTAAGAAAAACATATGATGAAATCAAACAGAAAAATACTGAATGCCTAAGTTACATAAAACAAGATTCAAGATTGTCTGATTACGTTGTAAATGGTTACAAATCAATGAATTCGTCTTTATATCAGCGAGACTTTTATAATGGTAAAGCTGCTAAAACTTATAGTGGTAAAACAGTGTTGCATAAAATTAGATCAAGACTAAAGAAATACCAAAATTATGTATCTAAATTTTTTAAATAATAAATATTTGTACGATTATCTGTGAATAATAATCTAGTTACAATTATAATTGTCACATATAAGAGTGCTCACATTATATCAAAAGCACTAGAGAAGATTATTAATAAGGGCTTTAGAATTATTATTATTGATAATGATAGTAGGGATAATTTAGAGAATATTATTGCAGATGAATATTCCAACAAAGAAATAGAGTTAATAAAGTTACCTAAAAATATTGGCTTTGGCAGAGCAAATAATATTGCTCTTGCTAGGATTAAAACAAAATATGCTTTTTTGTTAAATCCAGATGCATTTATTATTGGTGATGCGTTAGAAAAGTTAATCCATTATATGGAAAAAGATAAGAATATTGCTTTAGCTGGGGCATTTGATGTAAAAAAAATAGATCCAAGTAAAGATGAGATTATTAATGCGGTAAATAATCACAAAAAGACAGTAGAGATAATAAAAGAAAATCAAGATTTGATCGAAACAAGCTTTATTTGTGGGGGGTATATGCTACTTAATATGTCTGTTTTTATTAAGCTTGGTTTTTTTGATGAAAATTTATTTTTATATGGCGAAGATGAAGAATTATGTGATAGGGTTATTGCTAATAAATATAAAATTATCCAAGTCAAAACGGCTTTTGTGTATCACCAGGAACATAGTGCAACTAAGACAAAAGGCATGCTAGAAAAATATTTGTTACTATATAAAAGATATAGTCATATGGGCTGGAGTAGGGTTTATTTAAAAAGAAAGAGGGGTAAAGCAAATATAGATATATTTATTAGTCTTGTTTTTCAGCTATTATCTTCCTTCTTATATCTAGCATGTTTTTCTTTTAGAAGATTTATTATAAGATTTGCCAGGGCTAAAGGGGGGATATCTAATTTGCTCTTGTTCAAAAAATTAAAATAAGATTATATATGTTTAAGTTTAAATTTATTAACTATAACTTTGTTGCAAAATTAGCGCATTTTAATATAAAATAAATTACTTATGAAAAGAATTACAATATTTGCTCATTTTGATAAACAGAATATCATAGATGATTATGTTATAGATTATCTTAAGGAGTTAAGAAAATATTCTGAAATTATTTTTGTTTCGGATGGAGATTTAAAAGA
>JABIRX010000050.1 GCA_018667735.1 Alphaproteobacteria bacterium
CGATGAATCTCATCAATAAACAACACATCACCTTGGTTTAAATTAGATAATATTGCAGCCAAATCACCAGATTTAGTTAATATAGGACCTGATGTGGCTTTGAAATTAACCTGTAATTCTTTAGCAACAATTGCGGCTAAAGTGGTTTTACCAAGTCCGGGCGGACCATAAAATAAGATATGATCAATTGCAGAATCAAGCTTTTTCGCAGCATCTATATAAATGTGTAAATTATGCTTAACTTTAGTTTGACCAATAAAATCATCTAAATAAGAGGGGCGTAATATGTTACCTACCTTATCTTCTAGTTGCTCATCTGGATTAATAACTTCTCTATCTTTCATTTTACTTAGCTAATTTTTTTAATGTTTGAGTAATAACACTTGATAAGTCACTTTCTTCTTTTGTAATATCTTTGACAATATTTATAATACTGGCTCTTTGATAACCCAGATTTTCAAGCGCAGATAACGCATCTCGTAACAAGTTGTTATGGTTGCTAGCTAACGCTTTTGTCTCCAGCTTGCTAGAAACTGTATTTATTGCACCAATATTTATTTTACCAATCCTATCCTTTAAATCATTTATTATTCTAAGAGCTGCTTTTGGCCCAATGCCAGAGACTCTAGTCAAAGCAGCTTTATCCTCAAAACTAATAGCATCAATTATTTCTGTTGCTGTCATTAAGCCTAAAATTGCTAATGCAGTTTTGGCTCCAACTCCACTAACCTTATTTAACTCTAAAAAAACTTTTTTATCCTCACTGCTTAAAAAACCAAATAAAGAAATATCATCCTCTTTGACCGCCGTGTGAATAAAAAAAGAAACTTTATCATTTTCCGCTATATTTGCTAATAATCTAGTTGGCAAATATACCTTATAACCAACTCCATTAACATTAAGTAGGATGTGATCATTATTTAAATTTAATATTATGCCTTGTAAATAGCCTATCATATTCTTTAATCTTTAGGACCTATCATATTTTTTGGCAAAACCCATAAGTCGAACTCTTCCGCAGTAAGTAATTTCAATTCTAATGCTGACTCTTTTAATGATAAACCCTTCTCATGCGCGTTTTTTGCTATTTTAGCCGCATTGTCATAACCTATATGCGGATTTAAAGCAGTAACAAGCATTAAAGATTTTTCCATCAAAGCCTTAATATTGTCATGATTTGCTGTTATGCCATCTACACATCTTTCACTAAAACTTACCGCGCCATCTGCTATTAATTTAATTGATTGCAATAAATTATATATCATCACAGGTTTAAAAACATTAAGTTCAAAGTGGCCATTAGAGCCAGCGATCGAAATAGTTGTATTATTGCCCATTACTTGCGCTGCAACCATTGTTAAAGCTTCACATTGCGTAGGGTTAACTTTGCCAGGCATAATTGATGAACCCGGTTCATTAGCCGGCAATGACAATTCTCCTAAACCAGATCTAGGACCAGAACCTAACAATCTTATGTCATTAGCTATTTTCATTAAACTAACTGCTATAGTATTTAAAGCACCGCTAGCTTCAACTATTGCGTCATGCGCTGCCAACGCTTCAAATTTATTTTCAGCGGTAACAAAAGGTAAATTTGTTATTTCCGCCACTTTTTGCGCAAAATTTTCAGCGAAGCCAACTTTTGCATTTAAACCAGTACCTACCGCTGTACCACCTTGAGCTAACTGATAAATATTTGGTAACACTCTTTTAATTCTTGCAATACCATATTTTACTTGCGTTACATAACCAGAGAATTCTTGTCCTAAAGTAAGAGGTGTAGCATCTTGTAAATGTGTTCTACCTATTTTAATAATATGCTCAAATTCTTTTTGCTTAGCAACTAATGACTCTTCTAGCTGCTCTAATGCCGGCAATAGTGAGTTGTTAATTTCCATAGCTGCTGCAATATGCATAGCGGTTGGAAAAGTGTCATTTGATGATTGCCCACAATTAACATGGTCATTTGGATGTATAGGTTGCTTAGAGCCTAATACCCCTCCTAACATTTCTATTGCTCTATTTGAGATTACCTCATTAACATTCATATTACTTTGGGTACCCGATCCTGTTTGCCATACTACTAGAGGAAAATGATCAATCAACTCTCCAGATATAACCTCGTTAGCAGCACTCACTATCGAGTTAGCAATGTCTTTTTCTAACACTCCAAGCTCAGCATTAGTTTCTGCTGCCGCTCTTTTTAAAATCCCTAAAGCCGTTACCAATGAACTTGGCATTCTTTCAATACCAATTTTAAAATTTTCTAGAGAACGTTCAGTTTGTGCTCCCCAATATTTGCTATTATCTACCTTTACTTCACCTAGTGAATCTGTTTCTGTACGCATTTTAGTCATGTTATAATTGTGTAATTTATACTTTTTTTAACAATAATCAGTTATTTTTGCAATAAACTTTATTAAGTTTACTATAAAATAAATCATATTTGCTTTTTAAATTTTAAAACCTTATTGTCTTTAGCCCAACAAGGAGAATTTTTATGGAAAATATGAACATAAGCGGCAATTATGTACTCAATTTTAATGCCCTAACTAAAGTTTACGACTTTTCTTTAGATTTACTAGAAAAACATCAATTTAAAAAATTACAGCAAGCTTTAACTGATATTCATATTAATTATAATCATGTTAATCCATATAGCATTAGAGCTCTGATTGGGGAAATAGCAGTTAAACTTCCTAACAAATCAATAAATAACTATGCTGATTTCATATTAAGTCAATTCAATATCTCAGCAAAAAATCTTGAATCTTATTTAGAAAATAGAATTAAAATGATCATTTCTCAAGACGGAGATTACTGGAAAGAAAGTATTAGTAAAATGTTTGATTTACAGGCATCAAACTTATTTCAAAAATCTTTAATTTTAGACAAAGAGTTTCAAGAAAATAAATTAGAAGCAAACATTACTAATTGGCCAAAGAAAATCATGAGCGCATAAATGCTTATGAATTAGTTAGTCGCTTAATTTTACTAATTTGCGAATGCGTAATAGCAACTGCTAAAGCATCACTTTCATCATGGTAATTAAAACTCGCCTTAGGCAATAACATCTTAACCATTCTAGCAACTTGATCTTTATCAGCCTTGCCCATACCTGATACTGACTTTTTAACTAAAGTAGCGCTATATTCAAACAAATTATCATTATACTCTAAACAGCTAACCATAATCGCTCCTCTTGCATGACCAAGCTTTAACGATGTTGCAGGATTTTTATTAACAAAAGTTTCCTCTAGTGCAATTTCACTGGGTTTGTACTTAATAATAATTTTTTTTATCTCTGCTGCTAAGATTTTTATTTTCTGCCCTAGATCTTTATTTAGCGAAACATCTATAATGCCAGAGGATATGTAACTCAAAACATTACCATTATTTACTTCTACTACCCCCCAGCCAGTCCTATTTAATGCTGGATCTATACCTAATATTATCATCTAGGCTATACATTAACATATACATCTTGCACATCATCATCATCATCCAATGCGTCAATTAGCTTGTGTAATTGCTCCAGCTTTTCTTGGTCTAATTCAAGATTATTTTGCGCAAGCCATGCAAGACCCATAAATTCTGGATTATCATATCTTTTTAATATCACATCTCTAACTAAAGCGAAATTTTCAGTCTCAGTGCTAATCTCAAAAAATTCTTCTAGATTATCAACAGAATCAGCACCAGCTTCTACTGCTAATTCAAAAATTTCATCTTCATTTATATTATCTTTAGGAAAACGCAATATTCCTTTACGCTCAAACATAAAAGAAACACTTCCCGTTTCACCTAAATTACCCCCATTTTTATTGAATATTGTTCTTACTGCTGACGCCGTCCTGTTCCTATTATCTGTTAGCGCTTCTACTATTAAAGCAGTTCCTGCTGGGCCATAACCTTCATATCTTAACTCTTCATAGCTATCATCTATATCACCACCACTTCCTTTTTTTACTGCATTTTCTATTCTGTCTTTGGGCATGTTAGCAGCTTTCGCTGCTATTATAGCGGCCCTTAATCTTGGATTGCTATCCACATCATCCCCAGATTTTGCCGCAACTGTTATCTCCCTAATTAAACGAGTAAAAACTTTAGCTCTTTTAGAGTCCTGCGCTGCTTTGCGGTGTTTTATATTTGCAAATTTTGAATGACCAGCCATAATATTTAGGTAATTATTACATTATGTTTATAGAGCAATTATATAAACTAGCAAATTTAAATCTTTAATTAATCTAATGCTGCAGAAATATCAGCAATTAGGTCTTCCACATCTTCTATACCAACTGACAATCTTAACAAATTATTTGTAATACCTAGCATGTCTCTTTCTTCTTCTGCTATATTAGAGTGTGTAGTCGTTGCCGGATGTGTAATCAAACTTCTAGAATCACCAAGATTATTGGAAATATCAATGATTTCCAATTTGTTTACAAATGTAAAACATTCTGCCTTAGAACCTTTCACTTTAAATGCTATCATAGCCCCACCAGAGCGCATTTGCTTTTTAGCTAAGTGATATTGAGGATGCGATTCTAAGCCAGGATATATAACTTCTGCTATTTTTTTGTGAGATTCTAAAAATTCAGCTATTTTTTTTGCATTTTTAACATGGTAGTCATATCTTAAAGCAAA
Source organism: Alphaproteobacteria bacterium (assembly GCA_018667735.1). NCBI lineage: Bacteria > Pseudomonadati > Pseudomonadota > Alphaproteobacteria > Alphaproteobacteria bacterium. Next base: position 4,648 of record JABIRX010000050.1, read on the forward strand.
GGTTTCTAGAGATTTAGTCACTATCCAAGCATTAAATGGACTCAATGCCGGACCAGTATGACGATGAAATGGCAATAATGTCTCTTTTATAAAATTCTCCGAGCCTATAACAGCTCCTCCCAAGGTTCTGCCTTGGCCATCCATATGTTTTGTAGTGGAGTATATAACAGCATCTGCACCTAATTCTAATGGTGATTGACAGAGGGGTGTAGCAAAAATATTATCTACTATTAAAAAAGAATTATTAGCTTTGCATAAATTTGCTATATGTGATATGTCAGCTAATTCTAAATTTGGATTGGCTGGACTTTCTAAAAACACCACTTTTGTGTTTTGCTTAAATGATTTTTCCCAAGCATTATTATCAGCCGCATCAATAAAATCTACTTCTACTCCATAATTTGGCAGAATATTTGCTAATATGTGATAACAAGAACCAAACAACACTTTATTTGCTAACACATGATCACCAGATTTAATTTGACACATTATCGAGCCAAAAACTGCAGCCATACCACTTGCCATTACACAAGCCGCTTGTGCTCCAGATTCAATTTGTATAAGTTTATCCTCTAAAGCTTTTAAATTTGGATTTACATATCTAGAATAAACATAACCTGGGTTTTCACCATTAAATCTAGATTCGGCTGTTTCAGCATCATTGTAGCAAAAACCAGAATTTAAAAATAAAGCCTCACTTGTTTCACCATAATTTGATCTTTCTAGCCCCCCTCTAATTAATGTTGTCTGAGGTTTAAGTTGTTTTTTTTGTTTTTTATTTAGATAATTCATATAAAGCTAGATTTAGTATTACAAATATGTTACAGTTTAATTGTTAACGCAGGTAGATTAATAAAATAAAAAAAATATTTTACTATTAAAATTAACATGCTAACTAATTATATAATTAAATTGAGGTAACATACATGTCCAAAAACACAATAAATAACATTTTTTCAACCGCTTTTTTATCGCTTTTTGTGATGCTGGCTTTAACAGATCAGTCTATTGCCTCAGAATATACCACACTAGAAAGTACCTTATGTAAGATGCTTGCCATGTTAAATGGAACAATTGGTAAAGGTGTCGCAGCTTTTGCTATTATGTTCGTTGGTATTTCCTTATTTATGGGAAAAGTATCTTGGGGTCTAGCAATATCAACAGCACTAGGTATAGGCGCTATATTTGGTGCAACTGGCATAGTTACTGCATTAGGTGGTGGTGACTTAGATATAGATGCATGTGCGGTAGCTAACGACGATGATCTTGACGCCAGTAGTGAATAGTTGAAACTTTCTCTTAATCACACATAGTGAGAGCCCTTTGGCTCTCACTATTTTATTTAACAACCTTCTCAACTAGCAGTTAAATAGCATTAAATGCCTTCTGATATATTAAACGATAAGCTAGAATTCCAAGATTTAAACCCTGACTTTATACCATATGCATGTCACATCAGCGATGACATAATATTAACCAAAAATGGCAATTTAATTCAAACCATAAAAATAACAGGTTTTGCGTTTGAGTTGGTAGGAGCTAAGCAAGTTGATTTAAGGACATCCATAAAAAACGCAATCTCAAAGCATGTTAGTACAGATAATTTTGCTATATGGTTACATACAGTAAGAAGAAAAAAAGATCTTAGCTTAGAGCCTAATTTTCAAAATAGCTTTTGTGCTCATGCTGATAGTGCATGGAATAGTTTGCATAATTGGTCTAACAAATATGTAAATGAGTTATATATATCAATTTTGACTGAATCTAAAGTTTATAGATTAACTAATTTTGCAAATATTTTAAAATGTTGTAGTTTTCTTTCATTAAAGAACTCTGAAAAAAAAATTATTGCTAAGCAAAAAAAGTTATTAAACTCATTAACTAATAATTTTATAAATGATTTAAAAGATTTTGGTGCAAGAAAACTTAAGATCTCGATGGTGGGAGGTAAATATTACTCAGAACAACTAAGGTTCTTTAGCAAAATCCTTAATCTAAAGGAAAGTGACTACGAAATTAAGGATGAAGACTTATCATATCAACTTCCTAAGAGTAAAATAGTATTTGGAAAAAATATGTTTCAAATAATGAGAGGCAACGAAATAAATTACGCTTCTATTTTTTCCATTAAAGATTATGGGGAGTTATCTCTGAAATCGCTAGATAAATTTCTGTTAGCCCCGTTTGAATTTATCATGTGCCAAACTATTGATTTTGTAAATGCAGATACAGCAAAATTAGATTTTATTGAGCAAAGTGATATACTTGAAATTAGTGGTGATAGTAAATTTGCTAAAACTTCTGGTATAGAAGAAATTATTGCAACTAATACAGATAGCCCAACCTCCTTTGGTGAGCATCAGCTTACTCTAACACTGATTGATAATAATCAAGAGTCCCTGGAGAAATCTATACGCAGGATAAATGATATTTTCTCTAATTATGGCCTAGTCATAATCAGAGAGGATCTTTTTATGGAAAATTGTTTTTGGTCACAATTACCAGGTAATTTTTATTATATTTGTCGTAGAAGAGCAATCAACACCCGTAAATTTGCTGGTTTTGCTTCGCTTTCCAATTTTCCCGCAGGAAAAAGAAATGATAATAAATGGGGTGACGCTGTATCAGTTTTTTATACTAATCACAAAACTCCATATTTCTTTAACTTTCATTGTGGTGACAATGGTCACTCCTTAATTGTTGGGCCTGAAGGCACTGGTAAAACTGTTTTACTCAATTTTTTATTAGCACAGTCAACAAAATATAATCCTAGAATTATTTATCTAGATTTCTTTAATAGTAGTGAAATATTTATTAATGCTTTAGATGGAAAATACATATCTCTTGATAAGAATAGTACTGAAAATTTATTTTCTCCTCTTTCATTATTTAAAAATAATCCGAATTTTATTCAAAATTTCTTGTCCTTTTTAATGATTGAAAAGTCAGAAACAAAATCTGGTAAATATATACAAGAGCCTAATAAAAACAAAATTATTAGAAAAATAGCTGAAGAATTAGCTACTAAGGAGGACCTTAAATTCAGTGATATTCAAAATTATTTTAAAAATAGTAAATATGCTGATTTCTTCTCACTTTGGATAAATGATGGTAGACTGGCAAATATATTTGACAATGATAATGATGTATTAAAAGAAAATAACATCATAGGCTTCGACTTAACTAATATAGCTAATATAAAAGCTCTTTTAGTTCCTATTACTTACTATATTATGAATTATCTAGAAAAATCTTTAGATGGAAAGCCAACTATATTAGTAATTGATGAGGCCTTTAAAATTCTAGATAATCCATTTCTAAGCGATTTTATTAATGATTTTTTAGTTCGATTAAGTCAAAATAATTGTGTTGCTATACTTGCGACAGAATCATTAGAGGATATTAAAAACTCTCATATAACTGATTTACTAATTGAAAAAATAGCAACAAAAATATTTTTACCAAATCCTAATTCAGGAGCTGATTACCAAGAATTATTTAAATTAAATAATCTTGAGGCAGATTTAATCAAAGAAATATCTAATGATGAACGAAAGTTCATGTTAAAGCATGGAACTGATAGCCTTATTGCAGAATTGGATTTAGCAGATTTAACAAATATAGTAACTATTCTCTCTAGTAATGAGCTTACTGTGAAGATAATGAATAAAATTAAAAGTAAGTTTGGTAATAATTCAGAAAATTGGCTACTTCCATACCAGGAACTTGTTGCAGAACTCCTACAAAGTGATTCTTATGATTTAGATTCCTTAAATAATAATGATGAAAATTATGACCTAGAAAATTATAATTATGAAAATGATATAGAGTCTAGAGATTATCAAGATGAAGAAGATAAAATCTAGCTAATAACGCATCCACTCTTCTTTTTTTCTTTGATAGTAGTTAAGCTAATATCCGAATCCACACCTCTTAATATCTGTAATTGCCAATATTTATCATTAGTTATTTTCTAAAGTCTGCTCCACTTGCTAATAAATAATCTATTATTTTGATGTTTTTCTTATCTATAGCTAAATCTAAAGCAGATATACCTAAGTTATCTCTAAAATTTAGGTCAATTATTTCGTTCTGAATAAGTTCTTTAATTTTTTTTTCATCACCTGATATAATAGCATTTGCTAATTTTAACTCATTTAACATAATAACTTTTTTATTTCTAATTGTAGTATCTTTTAATTTATATGCAATTTCTTGAAATAAATTATCATTTACATTAGAAATGTCTTGAGAATAACAAACAAAAAGCTAGGCGATAAGATTAACTATTTATCATATATTATAATCATGCTAATATAGCTCTACTTCAATTATCCAGAAATTTCATTCTTATTAAATATGTTTATTAAGAATCTAGTAAAGCATGAGACTTTATTAAATTTAGTAGAATAAAGGAGATCACGAATTTTATAAAAATACCTAAGCTATAATTCATTTTAAATATCACAAAAATATCTAATAATATTGCGTAAATCATAACAGTAGATTAAGAGCTATATTTTAAATTTTTATAGGTTCTTGATTTATATTTACACTAAAAATAAAGTAAGAAAATATGCCAAATATATTATACATATCACTAATAAATATAGTCTGAATTTTAGTCTTATGGTTGCTGCAAAACTAGAGAAGACAGGGCCAAAATAGTTTAACGGTAATAATATTAGAGAACAAATAACTATAATTTTAATCTTTCTATCCACCTTAAGCTTTAAGTTAAAACCATTCAATATTATGGTGGCTAAAAGAAAATTCATTATGGCTCCTGCTATAGCTCCTAAGAAGGCGGAAAAATAAGAGTATAATATGTTTATTTCTTCATTTAAAATTAATGTAGTAGAAAGTACATATCTCTCATTTAACGGTAATAATAGTGAACTGATAAATTCGTCAAAAAAAATAAACCAATATAACTCACTTATGGACATTTTTATCTCTCACGGTGCAGAAGATAATCTGCTAAAATCAACAAATCCTTTGCCCTTCCACCGAAGATATCTAAATGCTTCTTTGCTTGCTCTATTAAAATATCTATTTGTCTGTTTGCTCTATCAGCACCTATGAAAGTAACTAAGTTATTTTTTCCTTTTTTGCTGTCTTTATTTACTTTTTTACCAGTTTGTTTAATACTACCTTGAACATCAAGCAAATCATCTCTTATTTGGTATGCAAGACCTATATCATGTGCAAATCCACTTATGGCAATTTTTACATTTTTATTTGGATTAGAAATAATAGTTGGCGCTAAGCAGGAATATTCTATTAATTTACCTGTCTTCAAAGTTTGTAAATGTATTACCTTATCAATAGTATCATCTTCTCCAAGAATATCTAAATATTGCCCTCCTGCCATGCCATTATAACCAATAGCTTTTGCTAGATTTGAAGTTAATTTAATAATGCTATGCGGATTATCCGAAATAGAGTGGCTAGTAATAACTTCGAATGCTAGAGACTGTAATGCATCGCCTGCTAATATTGCTGTTGCTTCATCATATTTTTTATGACAAGATGCTTTACCTCTTCTTAAATCATCATCATCCATTGCTGGTAAATCATCATGTATGAGCGAGTAACAATGGACCAATTCTACTGCTGTTGCTATCTTTAGGAATGCTACATAGCTAACATTTAATATTTTGCAAAAACTATAAACTAAATATGCTCTAACCATCTTACCAGATGAAAGAGCTGTATATCTCATTGGTTGTAGCAAGCTTACTGCATTATGGGCTGTATTTATTTCGATTAAATCATCTATGTAATCTCTTACTAAATTTGCAACCTTACTTAAATCTTGCTCTACTGTAGTTACTAAATCATGTGCCATCTTGGTATTGTTACCTCATGACTAATACTGATCTTTTAGAATGTCTTACAACTTTTGCTGCATTAGGACCTAATAAATAGTCCTTTAATTCTGGTCTATGTGCAGATATTAAAATTAGATCTGCATCTATTTTATCAGCCACATCTATTATCGATTGATAAACAGCACCACCTTTTTTCACCACTATGTTACCAATTTTAATTTCCTTATCACCAAATTTATCCTCTACAAATTTATGTAATTCCTCCTTGGTACTTTTTACTACTTTATCTATTGCAGATTTAGGAAAATATTGTGACACTAATGCCATGCCATAATCTGGTATTGCGGTCATTATATGCACTGTAGCATCAAAACTTGAAGCATATTCTAATATTATGGGCAGTGATTTTTCCCATGAGGATTCTTCAAAAATATCTATAGGATATAAAATATTATTATACATATTATTCTCTTAATAATGATAAGTTTCTTCTCCTAGATTGAAGAAGGTAAATTAATAATAGAAGCAAAGCTGCCGGTATATATATAAACCACTCACTAGGTTGTTTATTCTTAATGCTAAGACTTATAATCTCTGAATCCATCTCTATACCACTATTATAGGCTTTACTACCAAATTTAACAGTTGAAACATATATGCTGGAATTCTCTTCATATAATGAAATACCATAATCATCTAGCTTCTCTTCTGCAGTTGCTAAATTTGCAAAAGAGGCATTTATATAGGTTTCTTTTTCATCACCAAAAAAGTCCATTCCATTTAGCTTGATTTTTACTTGCTCTCTTGATGGTAAATTTTCTAGCATTTGATATATTTGACCTGGCTCAAAAACATTATATGGGTCAACCACTCTATCTAACCAAAATTTTGGTATAAAAATACTGAATGATATTAGTAATAATAATGCCGACTCCCTTAGCTTACTTTTTACAATGAAGTAGCCTTGTGTTGCAGCAGTAAATACTAAAATCGCAATTGTAGACTTCAAGAATATGGCTACAGCTCCTATTACAGTTTCAACTCCAATTAATAGTAATCTATTATCAAAAATGAATAAAAATGGTAAAATCATTGTTCTCATACTATATAAAAATGCTTGGAAACTAGTTTTGATAGGATCACCACCAGACACAGCGGCAGCTGCAAACGAAGCAAGGCCAACAGGTGGCGTTACATCCGCCATTATACCGAAGTAAAAAACAAAGAAATGCACAGCAACCAAAGGAATCATCATGCCATGTTGCTTACCAATTTCAACTATTACTGTTGCCATCAAGCTTGAAACTACTATGTAATTAGCTGTTGTTGGTAAACCCATACCCAATATAATACATATTAACGCTGTAAATATTAACATAAGAATAACTGAGTTTCCTGCAACTATAGTAACCAGCTCAGTCATTTTATTACCTATGCCGGTTTGTGTTACTGTACCCACAATTATACCAGCTGCTGCTGTCGCTACACCAATTCCTGCCATATTTTTTGCGCCTGTTATCATCCCCAGATATAAATCATTAAAACCTCTTGCTATTGCGGCTTTATAACTGGACTTTTGACGAAAATAGTTAGTTAACGGTCTTTGTGTTAAGATAATGATAATCATTGCAATTGTAGCCCAAAATGCTGATAAACCTGGTGATAGTCTCTCTACCATCAAACACCAAATGAGAACAGCTATTGGCAGTAAATAAAATAAACCAGTTTTAACTGTTGGCCCAACTTCAGGTAATTCTGTAATTTCATGATCTGGGTCATCATCTAAATCAGGTAATGCTGCTTTTATTTTAATTAGCCACAAATATATAGCTGCTATCATTAGAGAAATCACCAATATACCTACTTTGCCCAGTTGGTCTTGTAAAAAACTAAACAAGTAAAAAAAAACCCCAGACATAATTATGATCGAGCTTATAATAATAAGGCTTCTAAGCAGGGTAGTACTAAGTGAAGACTTGTTTCTTTTTGGTAATGTTTTCATATTGCTTTTCACAGCCTCTAGATGAACTATGTAAAGCAGCGCTATATAAGATATTACCGCGGGTATAAAAGCATGCTTAACGACATCTATGTAAGGTACACCTATATATTCTACCATTAAAAATGCTGCGGCTCCCATTACTGGTGGCATAATTTGACCATTGACTGAAGATGCAACCTCAACAGATCCAGCTTTTTCTCTGGAAAAACCAACTTTCTTCATAAGTGGCATAGTAAATGTTCCAGTGGTTACTACATTTGCAATTGAAGAACCAGAAATAAGTCCAGTCATACCAGAAGATAAAACTGCAGCTTTAGCCGGTCCTCCTTTTAAATGACCAAGTAAAGCAAAAGCTACTTTAATAAAATAATTTCCTGCTCCAGCTTTTTCTAGTAATGATCCAAATAATACAAATAAAAACACAAAACTAGTAGAGACACCAAGAGCAATACCAAATACCCCTTCTGTTGCTAACCATTGATGAGACGCTATTTTAGTAAGATTATGCCCCTTATGAATTAGTACTTCAGGCATGTAAGGGCCTGCATAAGTATATAGTAAAAATATTGTAGCTATTACGGCAAGCGGAGGTCCAAGAGCTCTTCTAGTTGCCTCTATTAGAAAAACTATTCCAAGAAGAGAAATAACAACATCAAAATTAGTTGCCATTCCAGCTCTTTGGGAAAGTTGGTTGTAAAAAATAAGTAAATATAAGGCTGAAAAGACAGCGATGATCGCAATAGCCCAGTCAATAATAGGAACCCTACTCCTAGGGGAACTACTAAATGCTGGGTAAGAAATAAACACTAATATTAAAGCGAATGACAAATGAATATATCTAGATTTTGTTGAATCAATAACTAATATTTTAAAAAATGAAATATTTTCAGCCAGAACAAAAGGCAAAGGAGAGGCAATCCATAGTTGAAATAAAGACCAGCTAAATGCAATTAACAAGGATAGCTTGAGCACAAAGCCTTTTGGTCTTCTTGCTCCAGTATCATTATCTAATACTAAATCATGCAAATCTTGCGTATTTTGTTTTGTCATAAAGCAACTTAACTAGTTCTTAACTAATCCTTTTTCAAGGTAATATTTTTTGGCTCCCACATGAATTGGAGCTGTATTACCCTCATGGATTAAATCTTCTGGATTTAATGATTGGAAAACGGGATGTAATGTCTTGAAGCTGTCAAAATTATCATAAACAGCTTTTACTATTTCGTATGCTATATCAGAATCTAGGTCCTCAGTAGCTACAAATGTTGCTTTTACACCAAACGACTTGATATCCTCCGTGTTACCAACATACATGCCACCAGGTATCATAGCGTAAGCATAATATGGGCTTGACTGGATGATGTTGTCAATTTCCGGAGCAGTAATGCTAATCAACCTAGCTCCACATGAAGTAGTAACTTCTTGTATTACTCCATTTGGATGTCCGGACGCGTAAATCATTGCATCTATTTTGTTGTCGCAAACCGCTTGAGGTTGCTCGGATGCTTTTAGCTCAGATGCCAATTTAAAAGTGTTTTTGGTCCAACCCATAGCATTCATTACCACTTCCATAGTTGCTCTTGCCCCAGAACCTGGATTACCTATATTAACTCTTTTATTTACTAAATCACCAAGCTTTTCTATGCCAGAATCTTCTCTTACAGCTATAGTAAATACTTCTGTATGTAACGAAAACAAGGTTCTAAGATTCTTTCTTTCTTGCCCACTAAAAGGGCCAGTTCCATTATATGCGTGATATTGCCAATCTGACTGCACCACACCTAAATCTAAATTATTTTGCTCTAAAGCATTTAGATTGTAGATTGAACCTCCGGTAGATTCTACAGAACATCTTATACCATGATTTTTTCGCTGACGATTAACTAAACGACATATTGCTCCACCTGCAGGATAATAAACTCCAGTAACTCCTCCTGTACCTATTGTGACAAATTTACCTGATGCCTTGGCGGTAGAATTAGTAGATAAAGAAATACTAAATGTTATTAAAAATAGATAAAATATGTTTTTGATTTTAATCATTATTTCCTCGTTTTTGATGATCGAACTCTAAAGTTTATATAACAAATATTTGGTAATACAAGCATTAATTTCTTACAACTTATTGATATAACCGCCTAAGAAAGCTATGTTACCTTGTTTTTTGGGACTTAACATTAGCTTGGTATAATTTGTTTTGCTGAGATCATATATATTGTAATAAACATCTTTAACTTTGGTTTTTTTAGATAATAATTTACCTTCAAAATCTTCGCCTAATAATCCGGGAACAGCTGCTACAGCCCTGTCAAACGCGATGGTCTCTGGCTTGATTTTTGCTGCCGCTAAGATATTACTTAATTTAAAATATACTTGCCCTTCATTAATATCAGGTAGATTTGCAAAAATTTTATATTCTTGATTTTTAAGTAAGAATTCAAACATATCCTTTTCCTTGTTTGCAAATATTAACAAATCTTCATCGTTAAAATTATCATCTAATTTTTCTATATTGTTAACTTTTGTTAAAGTTGAAAAATACTCCCTTATTAATCTTGTTACCTTCTCTTTATCCTGACCATAATAATTTGCCCTAAACTCTTTTTCATGCTGTAATGAAAAAGAAATAATTAAACGCCACATGCTAATTACAACCTGCGCGGGTATTTTGTCACTATGTTTTATGAGCTTCCTCATCATTTCAGCCTCTCTATTAGACTTTATATAGGAAAGCTCATTATTTGCTGATTTTATCTGTGCCACTTGCTGCACCAATGATATTCTACTTTCTAATAATGCTATTATTTTGTAGTCTATTAAGTCTATTTGGCGTCTAACTTTATCCAGTTTCTCTTTCATTTTCTTGCATATTATCTAAGATGTGTAACATATCTATAATATTTTAATTTGGTTTATGCAAAAAAAATCCTTATTTGGCAAAGATTACTTACCCTTTAACATTGGTAACATAGCTCATATAGCTAAAACCACACCTATATTATTATCGGCAAATATTGAAATTAAGAATGTAGCTGTCGCATATCAAGCCTACGGAAAATTAAATAAAGATAAAACAAATGCCATCTTACTTTGCCACGCCCTGACAGGAGACCAATATGCTGCAAGCAAACACCCAGTTACAGGAAAACTAGGCTGGTGGAGCCACCTAATTGGACCTGACAAAGTCATCGACACAAATAAGTATTTTGTAATCTGCACCAATAGTCTTGGGAGCTGTATGGGTACCCTTGGGCCAAAAGAGATAAATGAACAAACTAAAAAACCATATAATTTAGATTTTCCAATTATTACCATAGGAGATATGGTTAAAGTGCAAAAAAGATTTCTAGAAGAGATCTATGGTATAAAAAAATTACATGCTGCAATAGGTGGCTCTATGGGTGGTATGCTTGTATTAGAATGGGCAACAAAATATCCTGAAATGCTAAATGCTGCCATACCAATAGCTACGGCATCAAGGCATACAGCGCAAAATATCGCTTTTCACGAAGTTGGCAGGCAAGCTATTATGGCAGATCAAAATTGGTATCAGGGAAACTATATTAATAAAAAATCTTTTCCCGCCAAAGGTTTAGCAGTAGCAAGAATGGCTGCACATGTAACCTATTTGTCCGAAAATGCTCTAGCAGAAAAATTTGGTAGAAACTTCCAAAACGCTGCTAAACCATCATATAAATTCGAAGTAGATTTTCAGATTGAAAGCTATTTACACCATCAAGGTATTAATTTTGTTGATCGTTTTGATGCAAATTCTTATCTTTATATTACTAGAGCAATGGATTATTTTGATTTAGAAGGAGAGCATAACGGCAATCTTGCGGATGCCTTCAAAAATTCTACAGCTGTAAGATTCTGCTTAATATCATTTTCAGATGATTGGCTCTTTCCAACTAGCGAAACAAAAGTAGTACTCCACGCTTTAAATTATATAGGAGCAGAAGTTAGCTTCGCCGAAATAAAAAGTAACAGAGGGCACGATTCGTTCCTAATAGAAAATGAAAATTTTTCTAATATTTTACAAGGATTTCTAGAAGGTTTAAATTAATGCGCGAAGAATTAAAAGTTATTGCAAGTCTCATTAAAAAGAACAGCAGAGTATTAGATATAGGTTGCGGTTCCGGCGATCTACTAAAACACTTAAAAGATCACAAAAACATTGCTACAAGGGGCATAGAAATTAAACCTGATTTAGTGAGTAAGGCTCTAACCAAAGGTTTAGCGGTAATTCAGGGTGATGCGGATAATGATATAAGAAATTATCCAGCAAATAGTTTTGATTATGCTATTTTAAGTCAAACTCTCCAAGCAACAAAATATCCTAATTTAATTCTAAAAGAATTACAGCGCATAGCTAAGTATGTCATAGTTTCAGTACCAAATTTTGGCTACATAGAAAATCGTCTACATTTAGCTATAAAAGGAAAAATGCCAGTAACAAAAACCCTGGCTTACGAGTGGTACAATACCCCGAATATTCACTTTTGCACTATTAAAGACTTTATAAAACTTGCGCACAAGCTAGATTTTACAATTGAAAAGCAATTTTTTATTAACGATGAAGTTAAATTTCTTCCTCCCATGAAAAACCAAATGTTCCTTGCTAATTTACTAGCAAAAAATGGTATATTCCTACTAAAAAGAGGCTTAACCATACCAAGCAACAAACCATTATGCAATATCCCAAAAGAAGCATTTAATCTAACCTAAAATTCGATTGCTAAATTAGTTTTATTGATTAAATTATATGCATCTAACTAAATTAATAGTATGCAGAAAATTTCAAAAGTAATTAAAGAACACAACATCCAATTTATTGACTTTAGATTTACAGATCCTAAGGGTAAATGGCAACATTTAACTTATAACGCTAATATAGTAGATCAACATCTATTATCTAATGGCATATCATTTGATGGTTCGTCAATTGCAGGTTGGCAAGATATTAACAAATCAGACATGTTACTTAAACCTGATCTTTCAAGCTTCTTAATTGACCCCTTTACGGCTTATCCCACTTTAATAATTTTCTGTGATATACATAGCCCAGATACAGCTAAAGGTTATGATTTAGACCCAAGACACACAGCAATTTTGGCAGAGGAATATCTTAAAGAAACCAACATAGCAGATACAGCTTTTTTTGGACCAGAGCTAGAATTCTTTATTTTTGATGATGTAAAATTTAAAAATAGCAATTATAGCTCATTTTATAGCGTAGATTCTGAAGAGCACCCTAATAACTCCGACAAAAGTTTAGAAAATGGTAATTTAGCTCATCGACCAAAATTAAAGGGAGGTTATTTTCCTGTCCCACCAATTGATTCAGCATTTGATATTAGAGCAGAAATCTCAAACGTGATGTCGGAAGTTGGATTAGAACCAGAACTACACCATCATGAAGTAGCGCCAGCTCAACATGAAATGGGAATTAGGTTTAACAGCTTGACTAAAGTTGCTGACAATATCCAAAAATATAAATATATAGTGCATAATGTGGCCTATAGTTACGGAAAAACTGCAACCTTTATGCCAAAACCTGTATATAATGATAATGGCAGCGGCATGCACACACATCAATCATTATGGCAAAATGGTGAAAATTTATTTGCTGGTAATAAGTATGCGGGCTTATCCGAGCAGGCTTTATATTACATAGGAGGAATTATTAAACACGCTAAAGCTCTCAATGCTTTAACTAACTCTTCTACCAATAGTTACAAGCGCTTAGTACCAGGTTACGAAGCTCCAACTATTCTAGCTTATTCAGAGCGTAATAGATCTGCCGCTATCAGAATACCATGTGTAACCGGAAGCAAAGCCAAGAGAATAGAAGTGCGTTTCCCAGATCCAACTGCAAACCCTTATCTTGCCTTTTCTGCTATGTTATTAGCTGGCTTAGATGGTATTAAAAATAAAATCTTACCAGGTGATGCGGATGAAAGAAATTTATATGAATTATCAGAATCAGAGCTAAAGAAAACACCTCAAGTTGCTAGATCTTTAAATGTAGCTCTAGAAGAGCTGGATAAAGATAGAAAATTTCTGACTTCAACTGGCGTTTTTACAGATCATCAATTAGACGCTTTTATTAACTTAAAAAGGCTCGAAGTAAAAGAGCTAAATAATAGACCTCATCCAATAGAATTTGAAAATTATTTTAGTGTGTAACCATTATTTTAGTTAATGAATTACTAGAGAGGAAAAATATTATCTATTAACTTAATTTATTTAAAGGCAGGAAAATCTAATCAAGCGTAGTTTGTTATTGCCCTTATTTTCCCTGGAGAATAACCTTTGGCTAGATTAGTACAGTTAATTTGGCGCAGCACATAAGCAATAATTAAGTAACTTTTATTAGAATCTTTGTATTATCAATTCTTCTAATATCAAAAAGAAAGATACCCAAGACAAGATATAAAATCTTTTAACATTAATTCTAACCAGAAAACAGTCACAAAATTACATCAATATAAAAACTAATGCGGCCAGAATGCAAGCAAGCTTCAGCGTTAAGCAGAAATGAAGATCTAAATAAATTCAGTGCTACACATATAACTATGAGAGGGTATTTTGACAAATGAACTAAGGTTAGCTTGCTAAATTAATCAAAAATTACTTAAGCTGAAAATAAGAAAAATTATTAGGTAATCGAAATCTACAACTAATTTTAAGCTGTAGCAAAACTTTAATTAATCTACATTAATTTAACTATAGTATAAAAAGGTCTAAAATATAATATTAATTATACTAACTTTTATTAATAGAAGCTATTTAGCTGTGCTATAATAGAAAATAGCTAATACTATAAACTAACCAATTGAGTATTTACAAAAAATATCAGGGTTTCTATTTAACTATTAGATAAATCAGAACAACATCTTTGCCTAAAATTATATTATAAAAAACTGAAAAGCAAAATTTTAACCTTAATTAGAATTTTAGATTCAATAATTATTAAAAATATTTAGCTATATATATTCTAAAATATATCTGAAATAAAATAATTTACTGTATAATTAAATGTTGCTCAGTCTATATTATATAAGAAATATTGAACAAGAACACGAGTAAAACTATAAAATTTGGTTAATCTTAGAGTACACACGAGCGTTAGACATATCACAAACACATGAAGTCACACCCCTTTTTTGAGTGAGTAGTGTCTTCTAGGCACAAAGTTGACTGGCTCTTTTTGTGCTACTATAATCTACCTGTCAGTATAGTAATAAATGCTTGTAAATAGGTATAAAGAGATGCAGCAATGCTTGCCATTACACGATAGTTAGCCAGATGTAAAAACCCCTTTTTATCTGCACCAATAATCTCCCTAGAACCTAATAATAGGAAATGATGCAAAGGGTCTTTCTTACCTGTTGACAAAAAAATTACCCCAGATGTTAGCAAACAAATTTTTCAGCATGATCAAAATTTTACAGCAAGAAATTTGCTTAATCTTAACTCAACTAAAGAGTTAAAACTTTGAGCATGCTTTTGGGTTAATTGATAGTTAGGTAAATCGAAATATATTGTTTTTTAGTTTGCTCTGCTAAGTATACATCCAGTAAATACAGGTGTTCCCTTGATTAAGTGGTAATAATGGGTGCAAAAAGAAGGAGCCAGCCTTTTGGTAAGTAACAATCTTTAATTAAACAAGAGTAGTTATGCCTACTAAAGGTAAAATAAAGCTATAACTTTTTATTACGCTACTATATCTTGACTAGATTCAGCTATATTTTCCTCAGAAATTTGCTCTGTCTCGCCTTTTTGCTCAACTAAATTGGATTCAGCTTCTTTTTCACTTCTAGCTATATTAACATTAACAGTAGCTAGGTAATCTGCGTGTATTCTGACTTTAGCGGGGTATATACCAACTTTTCTTATAGATTCAGCTAAAACTATTTGGCTTTTTTTAACTTCTATCTCATTATCAGCTGATAATTTTATAGCAATATCTTTAGGCATGATAGATCCAAACAATCTACCTTCATCACTTGCTTGCGTTAATACTACAACTTGCTTGTTATTTATTTTGTCAAATATCTTTTTAGCATCCACTTTAACAGTCTCATTTCTAGCTAAGATCTCTTTTTTCTGAGCTTCAAAAACTTTCTTATTATCTTCTGTAGCTCTCAAAGCTTTATTCTGTCTAAGCAAAAAGTTTCTTCCATAGCCACTTTTAACTTTAACTATATCTCCTATATCGCCTAGCTTTTCTACTTTTTCTACTAAAATAATTTCCATTTAATCCTCTATTAAATATACTCGTAAGGCAACAAAGCTAAAGCTCTTGCTCTTTTAATCTCTTTTTTCAGAGCTCTTTGCTTCTTAGCATGAACACCTGTTATTCTACTAGGTAAAATTTTACCTCTCTCAGACACAAATTGCTCTAACAATTTAATGTTTTTGTAATTTATCAAATCTGCTCCAACACCCTCTAAAGGACATGATCTAGTCTTTGCATTAAGATTGTTTTTTCTCATGTAAAGAAGTGACGCAGCGTTGTGAATAAGCTTTAAATTATCTTCTTTAGATTCGTTATCTTGGTTGTATTTATTGTGCGTAGCCATTTATACCTTAATTAATCTTCGTCTGTTTTAGCGAGGTTAGAAGTGTTTGCTGAAAAAGCATCAACTTTAAAATTTATTAGCTTCAAAACTTCCTCTCTAGTAGAAATCTTTTTATTTAGAGATTCCAAAGCTTCGGGCTCAGCTTCAATACAAAGCATTACATAGTGACCCTTCTTCTGCTTTTTAATTGTATATGCAAAGTTGCGAACTCCCCAATATTCTTGCTTAATTAACTTTCCTCCCGCGTGCTTAAGAAAATCAATGAAATTTTGAGCAAGATCATCTACTTGTTTAGATGTTAGCTCTTGGTTTGCTATAAATGTAGACTCGTATAAAGCCATAATTTTACTGTATAATAATTAAAAAGAAGGCAAATAATACATCTTAACAGCTAATAATCAAGCGCTTTTATAAAAAAAACTTTTACAACATAGCGCAAACCATTATTTTACTTATAGCTAGTCTAACAGTGAACCACTTATCTGATTAGAACATAGTAAATAATAATTCAAAATATATTTTCTTAACTTCATTAATATAATATAGTCATATTAATGAATATTTCATCCAAGAATATACTTGTGTTAATTATCAAGCCACTTTGAAATTAATTCTTCCTGATATTCCAATGCCAAATCTTTCCATTCCCCAGCCTCGCTAATTTTATCTTGATATTCTTCATATTTATTACGATCTAACTGTAAATCATCTATTTCCTTCCTTGCATTTGAATTATTAGCCATGATTACAAAAACATATTTATTTCCCTTATCATATAAATAACCAGCTGTGGCTGAAATATAATACATAGTGCCTGTTTTACCCCAAATATTTAATGGATATTCTCGAAATTTTCTGGTTAAAGTTCCCTCCACACCAGATACAGCAAACAAACTAGCCCCAAAATTATTTTTATATTGTTGCATGCTTAATGACTTGAGTATTTCAAGTAAATGACTCGCAGCTATTTTAGTATCACTTGATAAACCAGAGCCATTTGACCAATCTAAATTTAACCACTCTAAATTATTGTATTTTTTACTATACCAAACTTTAATACAATTAGCTGCATCAGCTAGGCTAATTACTTTACAACTCAATTTCCTGGCAGTGTGCAGCAACAAAATTTCACTAACAATATTCTCGCTATATTGTAAATTATCTCTAATAATATCTAAAAAAGAGTCTCCTGTATAACTAAATATTTTTTTTGCATTTGTCAGATCAGAAGATTTAGAAATTTTTCTTATTTTGATTTTTTCTTGCGCCATATTCTGCGCTAATATTTCCATAAAAAATCTAGAAGTATCTTTTGCTGGGAGATAATGTTTTTGCTTGCTTAAAAACCACTTACCTCGCTTTTTATATTCTGGTACTTGATATTTATAGCTTAGCTTAAAACTCAAATAATCTAATTTTGGTACAGTAAAAAGCTTTCTGTTATCATTAAACTCAACCGCAAAATTACTTTCTTTTATAAGTAATGACGACAAACCAGGATTATATATGGAAGCAGGCTGTTTATCATTAATTGCTTTTAAATTAATGAAATAATTATCATTATATAATAAATTTCCTTTAACTTCCTTGATTCCATTTAGCTTAATTAATTGCGCAATATTATATAAATCTTGATAATTTAATGAAGGATCACCTAAGCCCTGAATAATTAAATCACCATAAAGCACACCATCTTTAAGCTTACCATTATATAGAATCTTAGTTTCAAACTTATACTCAGATCCTAAAATTTCTAATGCCGCATATGCTGTAACAATCTTAAATAAAGATGCTGGCGTAAGAGCTTTATCTATATTATGACTATCAATTAAAGTGTTCTTTTCTAGATCATATAGTAAATAAGCAGACTCCTTATCAGAAAATATTATGCTATTCTCATCTACTAACTCTTTTTTAGCAGCAGAACAAGAACTCAAAACAACAAATAAAATTACGTAGAAATATCTCATAATAGCCTAGTTATATGAACTAATTATTATGTAATTATTATTAAAAGCTAGAAACAAATACTTCTATAGCAGGCTTTTTATTAATACTTTGAGCTAGTAGTTTTTTAAGATCTGTAACTACATCTGCAATTATCGCATTCTCCTTTATAATAATATTTTTACCCTTCTTATCTTTTCTAATGTAGGCTGGTAAATTCTTGGTTAAATTATTTGCCAATCTATCAGTTAAATAATGAATAATATCAACATCTAGATCATTATGAAACAGACCAGGCCCCCTTATTATAGGCTTTTCTAATAATTTTCCTGATTTTGATATCTGAATATTTACAATTACTATGCCATTACTAGCAATGTGGTTTCTTTGCTTAAATACACTGCTATTAATATCTAGCAAACTATTTCCATCTACACCTAAATAACCAGTTTTAACCTCACCAATTATTTGTGGTGATTTTTTGTCTAATATTACTACTGAGCCATTAGTTACTCTTAATATATTTTTTACACCCATATTTTCTGCAAAATTTGCATGCTCATTAATATGCATAATTTCGCCATGCACAGGAATTGCTGTTTGTGGCTTGACCAGCTCATACATCTTTTTAAGATCGTCTCGATATGGATGACCAGATACGTGTACAAAATGATCTTTTTCAGTTAGAATATGAATTTGTTTTTTTGCTAATTGGTTTAATACTTTACCAATCTTTAATTCATTACCTGGTATAATTTTTGATGAGAAAATTACAGTATCATTCTTTTGCAATCTAACATTTGGGTATATATCATGCGCGATTCTTCTAATTGCCGCCCTATCCTCACCTTGGCAACCTGTAGCCATTATTAATAATTTATTACGTGGATGACTCTTTATCTGACTGCGATCAATAAAATCAGACATATCTTTAATATAACCTAAATCAGCACCAATTTTAATAATTCTTTCTAAGGCTCTACCGCAAATTACTATTTTTCTTTTGGCTACTTGCGCAGCTTTTATAATGGTAATTACCCTAGATAAATTTGAAGCAAATGTTGCAACTACAACAAGGTTGTTTTGCTGCTTAACAATATCTATAACACTTTTTTGCAAATCACCCTCAGATCCACATGAGCCTTCACTAAAGACATTAGTTGAATCGCAGACCATTGCAGAGATACCCATTTTACCAACTTTGGCTATTTCACTATAATCATCCGCTTTCCCTATTACAGGATTATTATCAAACTTCCAATCACCTGTGTGAAAAACATTACCTTCAGGAGTTGAAATTATGGCAGCATTCATCTCTGGCACGGAGTGGTTAATTTCAAATAATTCAATATCAAAAGGACCTATCTTAAAAGGCTTCCTCGCTTCTTCTATTTTAATTGGTACAACTTTATCTAATTTATACTCTTTTAGTTTTTCAATTAAAAATGCGCCTGTAAATTTAGAAGTGTAAATTGGTAATTTTACCTCTTCCCACAAATATTGTACTGCTCCTAGGTGATCTTCATGGGCATGAGTTATTATAATAGCAAGTATATCCTTCTTTATCTCCTGCAAAAAACTAATATCTGGCACTACTACATCAATACCAGCTATTTCATTATAAAAGCCAATACCCATATCAATAATAATCCACTTTCCTTGATAGTGATAAAGGTTAAGATTCATACCAATCTCTTTTGCGCCTCCTAATGGAACAAAAATGAATTTATCTTTATATTTGCTAAAATTTATCGTCACTTTATTTTCTTATATAATTTGTTTAGACCATCTAAAGTCAGGTCAGCATCATAATACTCTATTATCTCAGAGTTGCTATAAAAAACTTCACCCATACCACCTGTTGCTATAATTTTGAAAGCACAATTATGCTCAGCACATATTTTTTTAACAATACCCTCTATCATCATCAAATAGCCATAAGTAACGCCACTTTGCATGGCGCTTATAGTGTTGCTGCCTGTTACTTGCTTCGGAAACTCTAATTCTATTTTAGGTAATTTTGCTGTTGCACTTGGAAAATATTCCAAAGCTAAATTTACACCAGGAAAAATTAACCCACCTAAATAACCATCTAACTTCGTAACTACATCAAAAGTGATAGCAGTGCCAAAATCTATAATAATTAAATTATTTTTAAAACGGTCATACGCAGCCAGCGCATTTACAAGCCTATCATCACCTACCTCCAACACATTATCAACCTTGATTTTTAAAGGAAAATTCTTATTAAAATCGCGCACAAAAAATACTTCACTATTAAAATAGTCAGTTCCCAATAAGTTATATACTTGATTTAAATTAGGGACCACACTTGCTATTAATACAGCTTCAACTACTTCTTTTTTTATTTCACAGAAATTTAAAATATTAAAAAATTTAGCCTTTAATTCATCCGTGGTAATTTTAGTTTTAGTAACAAAACGGTGACTGTAAATAATTTTATCATTTCTGTAAAATCCTAATACAGTGTTGCTATTACCGATATCAATTGCTAATAACATTATTTTTTCTTATTTTTATTGATATTCAAAAAAGTGACATTGGTAAATTCCATATTACTTGCAGCCGTAATAATTTTATCATCATCAGAGAAAAAAACATCGCCAGTGGAAATAACATGACGCTCATTATGATCAAGCAAAATTAAGTTCCCATCTTCAATAGTCTCAAACTTACCTTTCATTTTGTCATTACCAGAAATAACAACAAGCTCCTCACCTAATTTATAAGCATTTTCTAGCCATAAATTATAAATTTTTGTTTCTGCATTATTTTTTTCTAATAATTTAAAATATTTATCCATATTTTGGATAATTCTAAAAATTATTTGATCTGCTGTAATGTTATATATATTTTCTTCATGCAAAGATGAAGCCGTATTAATTTCACTTGGTGAAGATGTTATATTTAAACCAATACCACAAACAAGAAAATTTACTTCATCACCAGATATTTTTGACTCATATAATATCCCTGCTATTTTTTTATCATGTAGCAGAATATCATTAGGCCATTTAAAGTTTATTTCTAAGGATTTATTTAACTCTAACAAAGCATCCTTAATAGCTAAAGCTGTTAAAAAAGGATAAATAGCTAGGTTCTTAACTTTGCTATCATTATTTATAATCACAGAGAAAGTCAAATTACCATCTCTAGAAATCCACTTCCTACCATATCTACCATGGCCAGATTGCTGCTCTCTTGCCCAAATAATTAAACCATGATCTGCATAACCCGACTTAATCATACGGTCTGCTTCGCTAGAAGTAGAGTCTAAACAGTCAAAAATAATTACATTTGGATTTAAAGGATCAAATATTGGTTTCATTAAAATAAATACTCAACCACATTATCTGTTAATTTAAATATAAAATCTGCCTTAATAAAAAATAAAAAGTTAAACAACACCATAATTGTAAATATTAACTTGGTTAGAAAAGTTGCTTTCTTATTGTAATTGTCGGTTAAATCATCAAAAAACATTATTTTGATAATTTTAATATAATAAAAAGCACTTATAACTGCAGAAATGGCAGCTATAATTGCAATAAAGTAAAAAGGGCTATCTAATGCCGCCTGGAAAATTGAAAATTTGCCAAAGAAACCAGCAAATGGCGGTAAACCCGACATTGACAATAATATTATCACCATACCTATAGCTGATAAAGGCATAGCTTTTGCGAGGCCTGCAAAAGAGTTAATATTTTCTAAAGATCTTTTATCAGCACTATCCACTGTGTGATGCGCTTGCTTTACTATCATCAAAAATGCAAAAGCACCAAACACTAAACTCACATAAATAAATATATAAATTAACACAGCCTGCATGCCTAAATTATTATTGACCAATATGCCAAGCAATAAAAATCCTACATGGTTTATTGAGCTAAAAGCTAGTAATCTTTTAAAATTCTGCTGAATAATTGCACCAAGAGAGCCCACAACTAACGAAGCTACGGCAACTAATGCCAAAATATTAGACCAGTCAACATAATATAATGGAAAAGCTTCAGATAACACCCTGAACAATATTGTAAAGGCCGCTATTTTTGGTGTGGTCGCAAGAAATGTAGTAACTGGAGTTGGTGAGCCCTCATAGACATCAGGTGTCCACATGTGAAATGGTACCGCTGAAACTTTAAAACATAGCGCTATCACAATAAGCACTAAAGCAACTATTATTCCTAGATGTCCCGTACCAATTTCTAACAAATTAGCAGCAATAACTTGAAAAGATAATGAGCCTGTGAAGCCGTAAATTAAACTAATGCCGTATAATAATATAGCTGAGCTTAATGCACCTAAAACAAAATATTTAAAACCAGCTTCTGTTGACTTTAAATTCCCTTTATTTAAAGCAGCTAATATATATAGAGCCAAACTTTGCAGTTCTATACCCATATATAAGGTAAGGAAATCTTTAGCTGATACCAAAACCAACATTCCAATTACAGAGAGCAGAATTATAATGCCATATTCAAAACGAGAATTATGTGTGTTATAGTTTAAATGGCCAATATATAGTAATAATGAAATAATTGCCGAACTTATAATTAACAATTTTATCACCGTGGTAAAAATATCAACGCGGTAATATTCTACAAAAGGGTTATTTATTGCGTTATTTGAATATAAGACTGCAAAAATTGCGACCAACAATATAGTGGTTGCTAAAATAGCTATTTTCTTAGTTTCTTTATCGCCTTTACATACACCAAAAACTAATAATGCCAAACTTGATATGATTAAAAAAATCTCAGTAAATACTGAATATTGTATGAAAGGAATTTTAAGTAAATTATTTATCATAATAATTATTTACCTACTACTGAATTAATATTACTAAGAAGATCTGTTAAATTTAACTCTATCATATTTATGATTGGTGCTGGCTGAATACCAAAATATATAACCAAAATTGCAAGTGGTAATAAAGTTAATCCTTCAGTGACGTTAAGATCTTTTAACTCCAATATTTTTTTATTTAAAGGCTCCCCCATAATTAGCTGCTTTGCAAGCCACAACATATAAATAGCTCCTAATATTACCCCTACTGCCGCAAATATCATAACTTCTGGACTAGACTGATATGCCGCAAGTAAAATTAAAAACTCACCTACAAAACCACTAGTTGCTGGCAACGCCACAGAGCCCAGCATAAAGATAATAAATAAGAAACTATAATGTGGCATTACACTTGCAAGACCTCCAATCTCTGAAATATTTCTAGTATTTAAGCGATTATAAATGACACCTATTGAAATAAACAAGGCACCGGAAATGATACCATGACTTACCATTTGAAATACTGCACCCACTAAGCCCTGCTCTGTAAAAGTAAATATACCCAAGGTCACATAGCCCATATGTGCAACAGATGAATAAGCCACTAGTTTTTTTATGTCCGTTTGTATAAAAGCTACAATAGACGTATAAATAATTGCAATTAAGCTTAAAATAATAACAAAATCTTTAAAATAATAACTTGCCTCAGGAAACATTGGCAAGGAGAATCTAAGTAAACCATAAGCACCTATTTTTAACAATACCGCAGCTAATATAACTGAGCCAGCCGTTGGTGCTTGTACGTGCGCGTCTGGAAGCCAAGTATGAAATGGCCACATTGGCACCTTTACAGCGAAAGCAATAAACAGCGCAAGCCATAGATATTTTGCCACATCAAAACTAAAAATTACTGGTGCTAACTTATATAGCTCAACTATGTCTGTAGTTTGTGCTTTAATCACAATTACTATAATTGCTAGTAAAAACAAAATTGAACCAAATAATGTGTACAGAAAAAATTTATACGCAGCATATATTCTGTTTTTCCCACCCCAAATACCAATTATTAAGTACATAGGAATTAATATTACTTCAAAAAAGATATAAAATAGAAGCAAATCAGTACTAGCAAAAGTTCCAATTATAAAACTTTCTAAAAGCAAAAAGCAGATAAAATATTCTTTATGTCTTTTTTTAATAGCATTCTTGCTGCATAAAATACAAATTGGCATCAAGGCCGTAGTTAAAACTATCATCAATAATGATATACCATCTATACCAAGTCGATAACCTATATCATATTTAGATATCCATATATGACTTTCAGTAAATTGAAATCCTGACGCTGAAAAATCATATTTTGCTAATATTACTACAGAAATAATAAAGTTTAAAATAGTAGTCCAAAATGCCATAATGGTCATATTTTGGACAGAAAAATTAGAGTCATCTCTAATGAATAGAAAAATAAATAACGCACCTATTAAAGGTAACAATATTAATGTGCTTAAAAAAGGATAATTTATAATCATTATTTTATATATTCTTAAATATTAGCCAAGTGAGTAAAGTGATAATTCCTAAAACAAAGGAAAATGCATAATGATAAACATGACCAGTTTGAGACAGGCTAACAATTTTTGATAATTTTCTCGCAACAAAAGCGGCTCCATTTGGGCCTGAGCCATCTATAATTTTTTGATCAAATATTTTATAAAAACAGCCAGCTATTATCACAAAAGGTCTAATGATATATTTTTGATAAATTTCATCAAAATACCATTTATTTAGAAATAATTTGTAGATCTTATAAAAGTTATTAACTGTCGCTCTTGGTAACTCTTTTTTATATTTGTAAAAAATGGTTGCAAATATAATGCCCAACAATGATATGATTAATGGCAAATATTTAATCAAAGGAGGTATGTCATGCGCTAGGGCTAAAATATTAGGCTCAGCCATTACTGTAATAGTGTCACCCCAATATTCACTATTCTCACTTACTACATGAAAAAAGTTGTAACCATAATAACCAACAAAAATAGCCCCCAAAGCCAATATATATAGTGGCATTGTCATTATTTGTGGAACTTTATGAAAATGCTTAACTTTTGATTCCCCGTGAAAAACTAAATATAATAATCTCCAAGAATAACAAGAAGTTAAAAAAGCTGCTGTAAGGCCTAAAATAAAGGCAAATAAACCATATTTACTATCAGCCATGTAAGCTACTTCTAAAATCATATCTTTAGAGAAATAACCAGAAAATGGAGGGATACCTGCTATTGCCAAAGAGCCTATCCATACCAACAAGTAAGTAGCTGGGATTTTTTTCCACAAACCGCCCATCTTCCTTAAATCTTGTTCATGTGCGGCAGCTACAATTATGTTTCCAGCACATAAAAATAATAAAGCTTTAAAAAAAGCATGTGTAACTAAGTGAAACATTCCTGCTGCATATGCAGATACACCACATGCAAAAAACATATAGCCTAATTGTGAACAAGTTGAATAAGCTATAACTTTTTTGATATCATTTTGTGTAATTGCAATAGTTGCCGCAAATATACAAGTTAATGCACCAATTATGGTCATCATTTGAAGCGCTATTTCTGATAATTCAAATAAAGCTGAACATCTAACCACTAGAAATATTCCTGCTGTTACCATAGTAGCTGCATGTATTAATGCCGATACAGGAGTTGGGCCCTCCATCGCATCTGGTAGCCAAACATGCAAACCTAGCTGAGCTGATTTACCCATACAACCAATAAATAACATAACGCAAATAAAATCTATGTAATTCACTTGAAAATTAAAGATACTAAATGTGGTGTCTTTATGTGCTAATACATTTGGTAATATATCATCGAAATAAAATGAACCAAATAATATATAAATACCCATCAAACCAATTAAAAAGGCAAAATCACCTACTCTATTTACAATAAAAGCTTTAAATGCGGCGACATTGGCTGACTCCTTTTTATACCAATAGCCAATCAAAAGATATGAACATAAACCAACCCCTTCCCAGCCAACGAAAAGCTGTATTAAATTTGATGATGTTACTAAAACTAGCATAAAAAAAGTAAATAATGACAAATAGGACATAAACCTATTTACTCTTTTTTGATCTGACATGTAGCCAAGCGAATAAAAATGTACAATCGCAGATACTAAATTTACTACCACTATCATAGTTACTGATAGCTGATCTAGCTTTATTCCCCAATCAACAGAGAAATCACCGACTCTTATCCACTCTAAGAGCTGAATATCATAAAAGCCTTTATCTATGATAATTTCTTTAAACAACTCAAGCGAAGCTAGAGCTGCTATAGCAACTAAAATGCTACTTAATAAATTTAAAGTTTTTTTATTATCTCTTAAAGCAAAAACTGCAGATAATAATGCAGAAAATAAGGGTAAAAAAATTGCTAATTTTACGTAAATCATTTTAACCCTTTAATAAATTAATTTCTTCTGCATCGATATTTCCTTTTTCACGGAAATAAACAATCAATATAGCAATACCTATTGCTACTTCTGCAGCTGCTACAGTCAAAATAAACATTACAAATATTTGCCCTAATAAATCTCCTATATGTGCGGAGAATGCTACAAAATTTATATTTGCCGCAAGCAATACTAACTCTAATGACATTAGAAAGTTAATAATTGTTTTACGATTTAATAACATCCCGATTATCCCTATTACAAAAATAGAAATTGAAACAATGATGTAATAATTAATTGGTATGTCTTGATATGTCAGTAACTCCATTATACTCCTTTGCCGCTTAAAACTTTAACAACTTTTACAGAATCTTCTCTAGTTCTAGAAATTTGCTGTATTATTTTCTGCTTTCTTACCCCCTCTCTTTCACGCAAAGTTAACATTACTGCGCCTATCATCGCTAACAATAAAATCAAACCAGACATTTGAAAATGCAAGAAAAAATCTGTATATAAAATCAGACCAATATTCTCAATATTGGGAATGTTATAATTAATAGCGTAAGTTGCAGATGGAACATAGCTATCTAAATCAAACAAAATAGCATAATATAGCTCAAAGAACAAAATAAAAGCGGCAAGCAAAATGGCTGGTATGAACTTATAAAATGCGCCTTTAAACTCTTTCAGCTCTATATTTAGCATCATTACTACAAATAAAAATAATATAGCTACAGCGCCAACATATATTATTACTAATAATAACGCCAGAAATTCTGCACCTTGCAATAAAAACAAACCAGCAGTACAAAAAAAGCTAAAAATTAAAAATAAGACTGAATGTACAGGATTCTTAGCAACTATAACACATAATGCTGCGGCTATTAATAAAACTGAAAAAATATAAAATGCGATTAAATTCATGGTTCTTATTTATATGTTATATCTTCTTCAATATTCTTAAATAAAGCATCTTCCCAGCGATCACCATTATCTAATAATTTTTCTTTATTATACATTAACTCAGCCCTAGTCTCAGCTGCAAACTCAAAATTTGGTCCTTCAACAATAGCATCAACTGGACATGCCTCCGCACAATAACCACAATAAATACATTTCGTCATATCTATGTCATATTGCGTAGTTTTTCGTGAACCATCTTCACGCTCTTCTGCTCTTATGGTGATTGCCTGAGCTGGACAAATTGCTTCACATAACTTACATGCTATACATCTTTCCTCACCATTAGGATAACGCCTTAGAGCATGTTCACCTCTAAATCTGTTGCTTATCGGTCCTTTCTCATAGGGGTAATTAATTGTCACTTTTTTCTTAAACATAAACCTAAAGGTTTTCAACAAACCTTGGAGAATCTCTAATAGTAAAAAACTTTTTAAGTAAATTTTTGCCTTCATTTTAACCTGGTAACTTATCATAAAAGAATAAAAAGCTTGCTTCACCCACAAGCCAAATTAATGTTAAAGGAAGGAATACTTTCCAACCCAACCTCATTAATTGATCATATCTGTATCTTGGTAAAGAAGCTCTAACCCAGATAAAAATAAATAAAATGAATAATGTCTTTAAAATAAACCAAAATTGTCCAGGCAAAAATGCAAGTAACTCACTCTCAAATGGGGCAAGCCAACCACCTAAAAATAATAATGTGGTGATAGCTGACATTAAAATCATATTTGCATATTCACCCAGAAAAAACAAAGCAAATGGCATTGAAGAATATTCTACATTATAACCAGCCACCAACTCCGCTTCCGCTTCAGGTAAGTCAAAGGGATGACGATTGGTTTCAGCTAAAATCGAAATAATAAAAATTATGAATAATGGGAATAAAGGCCAAACAAACCAACCATCAGCTTGTGCTTTTACAATTTCAGTGAAGTCTAAACTACCAGTTAATAATAATACACTTACTATTATTACACCCATTGACACCTCGTAAGATATCATTTGTGCCGAAGATCTAATTGCACCCAAAAAAGCATATTTTGAATTACTCGCCCAGCCAGCCATAATCACACCATAAACACCAAGCGATGAAATAGCTAACACATATAAAATCCCAAGATTAACATCTGCAATTACAAAATTTTCACTTAGCGGGATAACAGCCCATGCAATTAAAGCAAGACTATATGTTACAACTGGCGCTAATAAGAATATCACCTTATTTGCTCCAGATGGGATAATCGGCTCTTTAAACATTAATTTCATACCATCTGCTAAAGGTTGAAATAAACCAAAGGGACCTACTACATTGGGACCCTTTCTTAATTGCATAGCCGCAATTATTTTTCGTTCTAACAAAGTTAAAAAAGCTACACAACCGATTAAAGGGGCCACTAAAAAAATAATTTTAGTTACGATCTCTATTATGTGCTTAAAATCTGTAAAAATTGCTGCTTCAAACATTTTTCTTCTCTAATATTTCTTTTACACATTTAGTTAAAGTAACAGAATTTCTAGTGATCGCATTGGTCATATAAAAATTATCTAGATAATTCTCAAATGGTGTATCTGCTATTTTTTTGTTACTTGATTTTAAAGGTAACTTTTCAGCTTCCAATATTGTTATTTCATCATGCTTGGCCAGATGAGGAAATTTTCCATAAATATTATCCCTTAAATTTCTTAAATCCTTGTAACTTTCAAATTTCAACATCTTCTTTAAGTCATTTATGATTTCCCAATCAATCTTTGCCTCGCCAATTGGTCTGATAGCCTGTATGGCTTGCTGCACTCTTCCTTCTAAATTAACATATAAGGCATTTTTTTCTGTGTAACATGCTGCTGGCAAAATTACATCTGCAACCGATACTCCAGCATCACCATGCGTACCTATATATACGTTAAAACTGTTTTTTAACTCTTTTACATCTGCATGATCATAGCCTAGTAAAAACATTAAGTTTAATTTTTTATTCTTAACGGCTTCAAACATACTCTTAGTATCCATACCATTTTCTACTGGAGTAAAACCTACATCTAAAGCACCAACTCTAGCTGCAGCATTATTCAGCACATTAAAACCCTGCCAACCCTCTTTATTAATTGAAAATTTTTCTACTAAGTTATTTATCTCTCCTATAAGAGCTTCTGCATCATCCCTTATATAAGCTGACTCACCAACTATAATCATAGGCTTTTTAGCCACTTTTAACTTTTGAGCAAAATTATTTTTTCCTGAAATAAGCTCTGCTATGATGGCTGGAGAATCACCCAACTGCTCATAAGGGTAGGTTAAATCATGTTCAACCCCAATATTTGCAATAATAAAATCTTTATTATTAACATGCTGCTTTCTAATTCTACTATTTAAAATAGCTGCTTCTATTCTTGGATTAACTCCTATTAACAAACATAAATCCGCTTCTTCAATTGACTCAATAGTTGTGTTGAACAAATATTCAGATCTATTGCTATTATTCATTACAGAATTTTTTGGCCTTGCATCATAATTGTTAGA
The DNA here is from genome assembly GCA_018667735.1 of Alphaproteobacteria bacterium. NCBI lineage: Bacteria > Pseudomonadati > Pseudomonadota > Alphaproteobacteria > Alphaproteobacteria bacterium. Next base: position 34,768 of record JABIRX010000050.1, read on the forward strand.
ACCTAAATTTTGCATTAATTCTTTCAAAATGTAGATTGACTCCACATCGGCTAAATCACCAGCTAAAGCCCCTATTTGACCAGTTGTTTCTTTAACCTCTAAAACCTTATCTGTTATTAAATTTAGCGCCTCCACATAGCTTGCTTCTACAAATTTGCCACCTTTTTTTATGTAAGGGCGATCTAATCTTTGTAAAGCTAAACCATCATAAGAAAATCTAGTTTTATCACTAATCCACTCTTCATTTATTGACTCATTTAACCGTGGTAAAATTCTAACCACTTCGCCCGCTCTTGAGTCTACTCTGATATTACTACCAACCGCATCATGAACATCTATCGAGTCTGTTTTGGTCAATTCCCAGGGACGAGCCTTAAAAGCATAAGGTTTAGATGTAAGAGCTCCTACTGGGCATAAATCTATTATATTACCTGACAATTCTGAGCTAAGAGATTTTTCAACATAAGTGGTAATTTCAGTGCTTTCACCTCTATTTACAGCGCCCAATTCTGGAACACCAGCAACTTCTGTAACAAATCTGACACATCTAGTACAATGTATACATCTAGTCATATGCGTTTTAATCAAAGGACCTAAATCTTTCGAACTAACCGCTCTTTTATCTTCTTCAAATCTACTTTCACCAGCACCATAAAACATCGCTTGATCTTGTAAATCACACTCTCCACCTTGATCGCAAATAGGGCAATCTAAAGGGTGATTTGCAAGCAAAAACTCCATTGCGCCATTGCGCGCATTTTTCACCATGTCAGAGTCAGTTTTTACTTCCAAACCCTCCATTACTTGCGTGGCACATGAAGCTTGAGGCTTTCTAGGGCCTACACTTAGCTCTACTAAGCACATTCTACAATTTCCAGCAACGGATAAACGATCATGATAACAAAAGCGAGGTATTTCAACACCTACTAAATCACAAGCTTGAATTAAAGTAATTCCAGCTGGAACTTCATATTCTTTACTATCTATTTTTATTTTTACTGTGCTCATATTAAATCTATTTAGCGTAACTTTCGATTCTTTCCAATAATAATGGCTTAAAATGCTTTATTAAACCTTGTATAGGCCATGATGCTGCATCTCCTAAAGCACAAATTGTATGACCTTCTATGCGCTTAGTTAAATCATATAATTGCTCTATTTCTTCAGGTTTTGCATTACCCTCTACCATTCTATTCATAATTCTCATTAACCATCCCGTTCCCTCTCTACACGGCGTGCATTGACCACATGATTCATGCTTATAAAAAGCTGATAATCTTGCTATTGCCTTAATAAGGTCCGTTTGTTTATTCATAACGATTATACCTGCTGTACCAAGGCCAGAACCATGGCTTGCTAATGCATCAAAATCCATAGTTACATCATCGCAAATTTCCTTTGGCAGCAACCTAACTGAAGACCCACCAGGTATAATGGCAAGTAAATTATCCCAACCACCTATTACACCACCTGCATAATTCTCTATCAGCTCCTTCAGCGGTATGCCTAATTCTTCTTCTACATTACATGGCTCATTTACATGGCCTGAAATACAGAAAATCTTTGTACCTGTGTTATTTTCTTTACCAAGACCCGCAAACCATTTTGCTCCTCTGCGTAATATTGTAGGAATTGCAGCAATGGATTCTACATTATTAACAATAGTTGGACAACCATATAAACCTATTAAAGCTGGAAATGGTGGCTTTAATCTTGGCTGGCCTTTATTACCTTCTATCGACTCTAACATTGCGGTTTCTTCACCGCAAATATAAGCACCCGCACCACGATGAACATAAATCTCAACATTATGAGCTGAACCACAAGCTTTATTGCCAATTAAGCCCGCATTTTTAGCCTCAATTATAGCATTCTCTAAAATTTTTGCTTCATTATAATATTCTCCCCTTATGTAGATATAACAGCTATTAGCTCTAATTGCCTTGCAAGCAAGCACCGCACCTTCAATAATTTTATGCGCTTCATGCCTGATAATGTCACGATCTTTGCATGTGCCTGGCTCCGATTCGTCAGCATTAACTATTAGATAGTGATCTTTGTTATCATCTTTTGGAATAAACGACCATTTCATACCTGTAGGAAAACCAGCTCCACCCCTACCTCGCAGACCAGAAGCCTTTACTTGCTCGATAATCCACTCAGAACCTTTCTCAATTAATTTTTTAGTATCTTTCCAGTCACCTCTTTTCTTTGCAGCAGCAAGCGAAACATCTGCAAAGCCATATAAATTTGAAAATATTTTATCAGAATTATTAAGCACTATTTACCTCTTTTTTATCGAAACTAATTGGCTCTGAGGCATTCCTGCCTATTTGCGAACCAATATCGGTTTTTCTACCTGATTTTAAAATATTTAAAATTTCAATTATTTTTTCCTGAGATAAATCCTCATAATAATCATCATTAATTTGCACCATTGGCGCATTAACACACGCTCCCAAACACTCAACTTCCTTGATCGTAAATAACTTATCTATGGTAGTTTCATTCAACTCCACACCTAAATGCTTTTTACAAGAAGCCATGATCTGCTCGGCTCCTCTAAGCTGGCAAGGTGTAGTAGTACATATTTGTACCAAAAATTTACCAACAGGCTTTAAGTTATACATTGAATAAAATGTAGCCACTTCATAAACTCTAATTGGCGCCAAATTAATTATACTAGCTATATAATCCATAGCCTCCGTAGTAATCCAACCATCATTTTGCCTTTGTGCTAGATCCAACAAACCCATTACTGCACTTTTTTCTTTGCCAGCTGGATATTTTGCAATAATCTCTTTTGCTAGCTGATAATTTTCTTTGTTAAATTCAAATTTTTTATCCATTATCTATCAATTTCACCAAAAACTACATCCATCGTACTAATAACTGTGACCACATCAGCCACCATATGACCTTTTGTCATAAAATCTATACCCTGCAAATGCGCAAAACCAGGAGCTCTAATATAACATCTATAAGGCTTATTAGTTCCATCTGCAACCAAGAAAACTCCAAACTCTCCTTTTGGCGCCTCTACCGCTTGATAAGTCTCACCAGCTGGCACATGATAACCTTCTGTATATAATTTAAAATGATGAATTAACGACTCCATCTTATCTTTCATATCTTGTCTAGATGGTGGCGATATTTTTTTATCCAAAGTCTGAATTTCACCATCTGGCATATCTTCACAACATTGCAAAATCATTTTTACAGATTGACGCATCTCTTCAACTCTTACCAAATATCTATCGTAAGAATCACCATTTTTACCAATTGGAATATCAAAATTTATTTTATTATATACATCATATGGTTGAGATTTTCTTAAATCCCAAGCAATACCAGAACCCCTTAACATCGGCCCTGTAAAACCCCAATCAATAGCTTGCGCCTTAGATACCGTGCCTATATCTACTAATCTTTGCTTAAAAATACGATTTTCTGTTAACATATCCTCCATATCGTCAATATGTTTAGAAAACTTCTGAAAATATCTATATATGTCCTCAAGCAAACCAGCCGGCAAATCCTTAGCAACACCTCCTGGTCTAAAATAATTTGCATGCAATCTAGCACCACAAACTCTTTCATAAAAGCCCATCATTATTTCTCGCTCTTCAAACAACCATAAAAAAGGAGTCATGGCTCCAACATCTAGAGCTTGAGTAGTTATATTTAGAATATGATTTAAAATCCTGGTTATCTCAGAAAACATCACCCGAATATATTGCGCCCTTAAAGGAACCTCCGTTTTCAACAACTTCTCTACTGTAAGAGCAAAAGCATGCTCTTGATTCATTGGGGAGACATAATCTAAGCGGTCAAAATAAGGTATAGCTTGAAGGTAAGTCTTTTGCTCTATTAACTTTTCTGTACCCCTATGCAGTAAACCAATATGCGCATCCGCCTTATCAACCACTTCACCATCTAACTCTAACATAAGACGTAAAACACCATGGGCAGCAGGATGCTGCGGCCCAAAATTAAGTGTCATATTTTTGATTTTTTTACCGCTATTTTTCATCTTTCACCTTTTCCTCCATAGCCAAATTATCAAAAGCTTTTTCATCACCAGGTAATATTTGTTTAGCAAAGTCACCTTCCCATGGGCTTAAATAATCAAAATCCCTAAATTCTTGATCTAGCTTAACTGGCTCATACACCACTTCTTTCTTTTCTATATCATATCTTACTTCTTCATAACCAGTAACTGGAAAATCTTTCCGCAAAGGATGATGTGTAAAACCATAATCAGTTAAGATTCTACGTAAATCAACATCACCTGAAAATTTGATTCCATACATATCAAACGCCTCCCTTTCATACCAAGCCGCCGCATTAAACAAGTCTCTAACAGAGCTTATAGATTCCTTTTCTGCTAGCTTAACCTTTACTCTGATACGCGCGTTATTTTTTAAGCTTAGTAAATTATATACAACTTCAAACCTTTTTTCTAAATGAGGATAATCAACTCCACAAATGCTTACCAACATAGCAAATAAACATTTAGTATCGTCTCTTAAGCTACGCAACAAATCATGCATATTGCGCGCTCCAACTGTCAAAACGGCTTCATCATTGACGAAAAATAACTCAGCTTGATATGCCTTAGTAAAATTAACTTCAAGATGATTAATCAGACTTTTATCCATTTATCCCCTCTTAATAACGCCAGTTCTTTTTATCTTATTTTGCAACTGCATTACACCATATAACAAAGCTTCAGCAGTTGGAGGGCAACCTGGTACATAAACATCAACAGGTACAACTCTGTCGCAACCCCTCACCACAGAATATGAATAATGATAATAACCACCACCATTAGCACATGAGCCCATTGAAATAACCCATTTAGGGTCAGCCATTTGATCATACACCTTCCTTAATGCAGGAGCCATTTTATTAGTTAAAGTTCCAGCTACTATCATAACATCAGACTGCCTTGGTGATGGCCTAAAAACCAGGCCAAACCTATCCATATCATAGCGAGCTGCTGCTGTATGCATCATCTCAACAGCACAACAAGCTAGGCCAAAAGTCATTGGCCACAAAGAACCAGTCCTTGCCCAATTTACCAAGCTATCTAATTTAGCGGTAACAAAACCCCTATTATTAACTTGATCTATCGCTTCTTTTAAAATTAAATCTTGCTGCTTAATATTAATTTGCGCTTTCTTATTTTCTACTCCCATTCCAAAGCACCTTTAAACCATTCATAAATAAAGCCAATTGTTAAAACAGCTAAAAACATCATCATAGAGCAATATCCAAGAAAACCTATTTTACCTAAAGTAACCGCCCATGGAAACAAGAAGGCTATTTCTAAATCAAAAATAATAAATAAAATCGCAACTAAATAAAAACGAACATCAAACTTGCTTCTAGCGTCGCCTACGGGCTCAAAGCCACACTCATAAGCGGATAATTTGCTTTTGCTAGAGTTTTTTGGCGCTACAATAAATGGTATCATAAGCAAGGCCGTCGCAATACCAATAGCAATGGCGATAAAGATAAATACTGGTAAATAACTAGTTACAATGCTTTCCATATTACGCGCAGTTTTTCAGCAGCATAAAGCTAAATTGTCTTAGATTCAAGTAGATAATACAAACTATCTTCTAGAAAATAAGAGCGTTGCAACCTAAACTATAATAATTCTGCTAATTTAACTAAATCACTTTTGTCATGAGTGGCGCTAATACTTATCCTTAATCTTGGCTCTTTCACTGTTGGGGGCCTGATTGCACCTGTGTAAAAACCATTCTCTATTATGTAATTATGTTTTTTCTGCATCTGATCTATAGTTACAAATTTTTTAACAAATATTGGACTACATCTAGATGAGAGACCAGCTTTACAGCTAAATAAATCTATATTTCTTTTTAAATCCTCCACTACATCACCTTTTTCTATTAACTCTATTGCTTTAATTGCAGCAGCTATGATGCTGGCAGGTAGAGCAGTGCTGTATATGAAGCCCCTAGCTTTATTTAGCATTAAAGAACATAAAGCTTCAGAGCCAGCCACATAGCCACCATAGCAACCAATCCCTTTGGATAAAGTGCCAAGTTTAATATGACCTTCATAATAATTAGTTTTTTCATTTAAACCAAAGCCATGCGCATTATCGCTTAATATTATAGATTTATATTTTTTTGCAATTTCAATGATTTGATTAATATTTGCATGATCACCATCCATAGAAAAAATTGTCTCTGTTATGATTAAAATTTTTTTATATTTTTCTTTATTGTCTAAAATTAACTTTTCTAGCTGCCGTAAATTATTATGCTCATAGCGCAAAAATTTAGCTTTGCTCAACATAGCTCCATCCAACAAACAAGAATGTATTAACTTATCCGCTATAATTAAATCATGCCTATCGCATAATACTGGCACCACACTACTTGAAGCCAAATAACCACTGCCAAAAACAAGAGCTTTGGGGCTATTTACAAAGTTAGCTAATTTAGACTCTAATTGCTCATATAATTCGTGATTACCACATATTAATCTTGATGATTTAGCACCTATACCAAACCTATCAAGAGCTGACTTTGCCACTTTCATTAATTCTGGATGTTCAGCTAAACCAAAATAATCATTAGAAGAAAAATTAGTCAAAACCTTATGGTTAAAACTAATCTTATTTTCTCCTAAGATATCAATATTCTTAAGCTCTCGAGAAATTTTTTGATGTTCTAATTTATTTAGCTTTTGCGTACAATATAAATCTAGGCTTGTCATTATGTTATTTTGTTACTAATATTAGGTTATTATTCATGATATTTAATTAGATGGCAAAAGAAATAGTAAATTTTGAAATTGGTGCAGAACGAAAAAACTGGACAGAAGAAGAAGTAATCTCATTATATGAATTGCCTTATAACGATTTGTTACATTACGCACATCAAACCCATCGTGCAAATTTTGACGCCAATCAAGTTCAAATTTCGACCTTACTCAGCATAAAAACAGGTGGCTGTCCTGAAAATTGCAGTTACTGTCCACAATCAGCTCATTATGATACGGGCCTTGAAAAAGAATCTTTACTAGATGTAGAGAAAATTACTGCTGCTGCAAAGCAAGCCAAAGAAGCAGGAGCTAGCAGGTTTTGCATGGGGGCCGCCTGGCGAGAATTACATGATAGAGATGTTGAGAAAATTTGTAAAATTGTCACTGAAGTAAAAAAGGTAGGGGTAGAAACCTGTATGACACTTGGTATGGTAAAAAAAGAACAGGCAGCACAATTAAAAGAAGCAGGCTTAGATTTTTATAATCATAATATTGACTCCTCAGAAGAATTTTATGAAAAAATTATCAGTACTAGAAAATACCAAGATAGGTTAGATACATTAGAAAATATAGCAGCAAATGATATCAATATTTGCTCTGGAGGTATTTTAGGTATGGGTGAATCAAGGTTGGATCGTGCGAAAATGCTTTTAACACTGAACAAATTAAGAAAATCACCCAAATCAATTCCTATAAATATGCTAGAAACGGTTAAAGGAACACCCCTTGAAAACCAAAAACAATTTGATATTTTTGAATTTATCAAAACCATTGCTATTGCAAGGATTATCTTTCCTAAGTCTTTTGTGCGTTTATCTGCTGGAAGACAAAATATGAGCAAAGAAGCGCAAAGCATGTGTTTTTTTGCTGGTGCAAATTCTATCTTTTACGGCGAAAAACTTTTGACTCAAGGCAATCCTCTTGAAAACCAAGATTTAGAATTATTAGAAAAATTAGGCATCAAAGCTAGTTAATATTGGCAGTTATCACAAATTATCTTTACTATAGAAATAATTCTGCTGAAATTTTCACATTGCATACTTTTCTAATTAGCATCAATCTAGTCCTGTGCAAGACAAAAACCTATGTAAAATTCAAGTGAGTGAGCTTTGATAAATGTTTCTGATTAAGCTAAAACGCTATAAGTGTTTATGCTACATAGTATTTGAGCAATAATTTTTATATTAATATATTTAAGTAAAATAAAGCCAGTATCTCCCATACAGATACAACAACTATTCTCATATAAGGCTTTCATTTAATGTCATTACTACACTATTTTATTCTGCAGAATTTGGGGCAAGTAACACTAATTACTCTAGAATTAAAACTATATCAAAAAAATCATTTGCCCAAAAAATAAGTTATAAAGCAATACAAATGATATCAAACAACAATCCATGCAAAGCTTATCTGCTCTTCAAAATATCTATTTAATTACTAAACATGTTTGATATTATGTTACATTTTGTCTTAGTTATTTAAATATCTTTAGGGATAAAGCACCTGAAATAATTAATATTATCGCAGTTAAGATATAATAGTTAAATTGCTCTAACCCAAATATAATGAGCCAAATAATTGATAAAACTGGTGCTATATAAGAGAATAAACCTAAAATTCTAATATCACCATATTTAAGACCATAATTCCAAGCCAAAAACGCATAACCCATAGGAAAAAAGCTTAAGGCTAAAATTAGATAAAGCTGCTTTGTAGAAAAATCTACTGTAAAATTACCACCGAGAAGAAAATATGCAACAAAAGCAATTAAAGAAGATA
>JABIRX010000051.1 GCA_018667735.1 Alphaproteobacteria bacterium
ACATTAGAATTGGAAGAAGAGTCATATTTTTCTGACTTTAAACCAGATTTAGAAAAAATAGGTCATAAAGTAAAAGTAAGAGATTTAACCAGCGGAATTCATGCTATCTTCATCGATAATGAACGAAAAATCATCTCAGCCGGTATCGATAAAAGACGAGAAGGAGCCGCAACAGGTGAATAACTAATTTAACATGCGTCACAACATCATCTTATCTTTACCCTCTCAGCAAAACTAAATGCGTGCGCTCAATATTTTCAATTAATTAACTTAAATGCAACTATTTTACAGCATCTTCTCTAAAATATTATGTCTAACTATATATCATTCGCACTTATATATTTTTAGTAATTAGCATCATAACATAATGAAGCAATCAACGCAGCTAAACTTAAATTTAAGAAATATTACGATGAATTTAATCAGCTTTATATCCGGCTAATGCTAATAAGTAATAATTAATCTATAAAGTTCTAATTATATTTATGCATCTTAAATAAAATAATTATGCAAATATTATTAATTAATCAGAGTAAAACTGCAGAATCTTTTAGCTAATAAATCTTGAGCTAAACCCCCAAATGTAATTTTTTATAGTAATTATGATGCTTTTTTTGCTAAGTCTTGGGTAAAATTATCTTGTAAAGCTCTAATACCTGGACTTTCTTTACCCTCTAACCACTCTAAAAATGCACCACCTGCTGTTGATAAATAAGTAAAACTGTCTTTTAAATAACTATTAGTTAATGCAGCAACCACATCACCTCCCCCAGCAACTGATAGTAAATCCTTATTTTGTGTGTGATACGCAACCGCTCTCGCCACAGTTTCAGTTGCAACATTAAAAGGTCTAAACTCAAAAGCACCTAATGGACCATTCCACACAATGGTTTTACATTTTTTAAGGTTAGTTATAATTTCTATCGTGCTATAAGGACCAACATCCAAAATCATTTTATCTGCTGGAACATTATGAACATTAACTACCTCGCAATGACCAATATTATCTAAGCCATCTGCTATTACTACATCTTCTGGTAATATAATTTTACAATTATGCTTCTTAGCATTAGCTAAAATATTTTTTGCTGTTTCTAACAAATCATCTTCGCAAATTGAAGTACCAATATTAATATTTTGCGCTTTTAAAAAACTGTTGGCCATTCCACCACCAATTACTAAGATATCAGCATCTTTAACTAAATTATCTAGTAAGTTCAATTTTGAAGATATTTTCGAACCTCCAACAATAGCTGCAAAAGGTCTTTCAGGCTTCATTAAATTAGCTTCCACATTAGATAATTCCTCTTGAAATAAAACCCCAATTCCAGCAGGTAAAAACTTAGGTAAAGCAGAAATAGATGCATGAGACCTGTGTGAACAAGAAAAAGTATCATTAATGTAAATATCGCCAAGCATAGCTAATTCTTTAGCAAAATCTTCATCATTACTCTCTTCACCCGCATAAAATCTTAAATTCTCTAATAGCAAAACCTCACCTGACCTTAATTTAGCCACAGCTTCCTTTGCATTATCGCCAATGCAATCTACACAAAATTTGGCTGGCCTGTCTTTTGGTAAAAATTTATTTAATGCATCAACTATTGGAGCTAATGATAAAGATGGATCATATTGCCCCTTAGGACGCCCAAAATGAGATAATAAAATAATTTTAGCCTCCCTTTCAAGCAAATATTCAATAGTAGGTATAACTCTAGCTATTCTTGAATTATCAACTATTTTTCCATGACTAACTGGAACATTTAAATCTACACGAACTAAAATATTTTTATTTTTTAATTCAAAGTCGCCTAATATATTTATGTTTTCCATTTAATCTAAATTAGAAGTTTTTTGCAATATCTAACATTCTAACTGAGAATGCCCATTCATTATCATACCATGCAGCAATTCTAATAAAATTATCCTTTAAAACTTTAGTGCCTGTTGCATCAAAATAAGAACTTTCAATAGTTTGATTAAAATCTATAGATACTAATTCCTCTTCGGTATAACCTAAAACTCTACTCATAGAACCTGCTGCTGCAGCTTTAATTAACTTATTTAAATTATCTGCCGTGATAGATTTATTAGCTAAAAAACAAAAATCTATCATCGAAACATTCGCAGTTGGCACTCTAATTGCAGTGCCATCTAATCTACCATTTAACTCCGGTATCACCTTGCCAATAGCTTTAGCAGCACCAGTAGATGTAGGGATCATTGAGCTGTAAGCTGCTCTTGCTCTTCTTAGATCATTATGACTCGCATCAGCTGCGTTTTGATCGTTAGTAACTGCATGAATCGTAGTTACAAAACCTTTTAAAATTTCTAAATTATCATGTAACACCTTCGCAACCGGTGCCAAACAATTAGTTGTGCATGAGCCTATTGAAATTATATTATCTTTTGCAGTTAATAAGTTATCATTTACACCATGCACTATCATTTTAATATCATCACCTTTAGCAGGGGCAGAAATCATAACTTTTTTAGCTCCAGCTGTTAAATGCTTACCAGCTCCTGCTCTATCTTTAAAAGCTCCAGTACATTCCATAACAATATCTATATTATGCTCTGTCCATGGTGCATTTTCTGGCTCTCTCTCACGAAACACTTTAACTTCTTTACCATTTATAATTAAAGAATTTTCCTTTAATTCCAAGGTACCAGGAAATCTTCCATGAATTGAATCATATTTTAATAAATGATAATGATTTTCAATAGGGCCCCTACCATTAATAGCTACCAACTCAATATTTGGGGCTAATCCCATTGCCCACGCTCTAGCTACACATCTTCCAATTCTGCCAAAACCATTAATTGCTATTCTTACACTCATTATTGCTATCCTTCTATTTGTTTTATGTAAAATTTATACGCCTCAGCAAACCCCTCTAATGATTTGTCTATTTCCGTAATTCCTTTAATAATTATTGATAACTCTCTTCCTTTACTCATTTGTGTAATTAAAGTTTGTCTATCAGAATTTTTAAAAAACACATTTAAACCAGTATTCATATAAGATGAAACTTCTTTTTGGCGATCAACCTTAAAATTAACACCTCTTGTTAAGTTTAAATCATTATGCGCAACCGCTAAATAATATTTAGTAAATACTATAGCACCCCTGCCCTGCTCATTTTTAAAGGGACTACCAATAAAACATTCGTTTTTAGCAGTCATTAAATTCTGTTTACAAGATACTAACCACTCACCAAAAGGTTTATTTAGCTCATTTGGTAAATTTTGAGCAAAACTCTTGATAGAAAACAATAAACAAAATAGGAAGATTTTTAGCATAATAAGTTCTTAACTTCTTTAATAATATTCTCTGCTGTTAAACCAAAATGCTCATATAAATCACTTGCTTTACCAGAAGCACCAAAACTATTCATACCAATAAATTTATCGACATAACGATCAAAACTATAAGATCTAGATGCCTCAATAGCAACCTTTGGACCTTTACCTAAGCAACTTTCAATGTAAACTTTACTTTGCTCAGCAAATAAAGTAACGGAAGGCATGGACACAACCCTAACTCCTATTTTCTCTGCTTCTAGCAACTTCTTTGCTTGCATAGCAATCTCAACCTCAGAACCAGATGCAACAATAGTCGCTTGATATGTGTGTTCTTCAGCAGCTATGATATAACCGCCTTTTGCAACATTGTTATTTGCACTAGTTTCATTGCTAAATTGTTTTAATGCTTGCCTAGTTAAACTTAACGCTACTGGCCTATCTTTAAAATTCAAAGCTAATTGCCATGCTTCTAATGTTTCTACTGTATCGCATGGTCTAATTACCACTAAATTTGGCACCAACCTTAGTGCATCCAAATGCTCAATCGGTTGATGCGTAGGACCATCTTCTCCTAAACCAATTGAATCATGCGTAAACACATATATTACTTGCTGCTCCATTAAAGCTGACAACCTAATAGCAGGCTTACAATAATCACTAAATACTAAAAAAGTGCCAGAATATGGGATAAATCCACCATATAACGCCATACCATTCATAATAGCTCCCATTGCATGCTCCCTGATACCATAATGAACATATCTGCCATTATAATTATTCGTAGTTATAGAAGCTGTATTTGATGTTTTAGTATTATTTGAACCAGTTAAATCGGCAGAACCACCTATTAATTGTGGTACAAATTTAGTAAATAACTCTAGAGCCTCTCCCGATGCTTGTCTAGTTGCTATTGCCTTCTTCTCGGCAACTAAATTTTGCTTAAACTTAATTATTTCAGCTTCAAATTCTGCAAAACTCTTAGTTAAAAAACTATTAAATTCATCTTTTTGCGCATTATTATCTAACTTAGCTTGCCACGCCTCATATGATTTTTTACCCTGTAAACCAATTTCGTGCCAACCAGACAGAATGTTATCTGGGATTTCAAATGCAGCATAAGGCCAATTTAAAGCTGCTTTAGTAAGTTTTATTTCCTCTTCACCCAATGGCGAACCATGCGATTTTGCACTAGCTGATTTATTTGGTGAACCATAAGCTATGATAGTTTTACAAGCAATCATTGTTGGCTTATCTGAACGCTTAGCCTGGTTAAGCGCATCATCAATTTCTTGATGATTATGTCCATCTACCGCAATAACATTCCAGCCACAAGCTTTAAATCTAGCTTTTTGATCTTCACTGCTAGTCAAACTAACCTCACCATCTATACAAATGTTGTTATCATCAAATAAAACTATTAATTTATTTAATTTGTGATGACCTGCAAATGAAATAGATTCTTGTGAAATACCTTCCATCAAGCAACCATCTCCTACCATAACATAAGTAAAATGATCAATTAAATTTGGAAATCTAGCTGAAAGCAACCTCTCAGCAAAAGCCATGCCAACTCCATTAGCTAAACCTTGCCCCAAAGGACCTGTTGTAGTTTCAATAGCCTCTAACATCTCAACTTCAGGGTGACCTGCTGTTTTTGCTCCTAATTGTCTAAAGTCTTTTAAATCATCTAAGGTTATATCTTCATAACCACATAAATATGCCAACGCATAGATTAACATTGAACCATGACCAGCTGATAAGATAAATCTATCGCGATTAGCCCAAGTTGGATTTTTACTAGAAAATTTTAAATGGTTTTTAAACAAAATAGTTGCAACATCTGCAAAACCTAAAGGCAAACCAGGGTGACCAGATTTTGCCTTTTCAACCGCATCCATTGCTAGAGCTCTTATTGCATTAGCCAGTTCCTGTTCTGTGATATTTAATAAGCTATTTTCATTTTGCTCAAAATTATTAGAAGTTAATTTCATAATATATTAAAGTAATTTTATTTAGTATTTGCGTTTAATTAGCTATTGATAACTTACTTACTACCTCCCTCCTTGTTTCTTAGGAAGGTTGGTACATTGAGTATGTCATCACTTAAAACCAAATCAGATGATTCTTCCACTTGGTTTTTATGGTTAAATTCTTTAGCGTGACTTGTTGCATTATTTGCTAAAATAGAATTGTTATCTTTAAAAAAACTAAAAATCCCACCAAGCGTGTATTTTGCTTTTGACTCGCTATTTTTGATATTATGCTCTTCTTCATGTACAACATTATTAGAACTTGCTTGTTTAGCTTCTTGCGCATTTTCTATATTTAGAGAAGCTATTTTTTCAGAGTTCTCAGCATTCTTAAGATCGCTGCCTTTTGCAGAGTTTTCTAAATTATTAACATTGCTGCCTTGTTCGCCAGTTTCATTAATTTGAGCTACACTTTGAGTAAATAAGTTTATTTCTTCATTTCTAGTATTTGCTTGCTGTAATGAAGCAGGGTCTACTACTTGAGGTGGGATAAAAGCATTGTTAAAATCCAGCTTTTCCTTGTCGCTAACTTCTTGATTTTCTACTTTAGGTGCATACTCATTTACTTGATGCTCTACCCTAGACTCTGATTTATTATTGTTTGGCACTTCTGATAAAAACTGATTTTTTTGTGCATTTTGTCCTGGAGAATTTTCAATTGAGTCTAAATCAATACCAGTTGCCACAACCGAAACCCTAATCTTACCATCTAATTCTTTATCAAAAGTAGAGCCAAAAATAATATTTGCGTTTGGATCTACCTCATCTTTAATCCTTTGTGCTGCTTCATCAGCCTCAAATAAAGTCATATCCAAGCCACCAGATATATTGATTAAAACTCCTTTTGCTCCTTGCATAGATGCATTGTCTAAAAGAGGGTTTGAAATTGCAGATTCTGCCGCATCCAAAGCTCTTTTGTCGCCTCCAGATTCACCAGTACCCATCATTGCTTTACCCATACCGCCCATAATAGCTCTGATATCAGCAAAATCTAAATTTATTAGGCCAGGCATAGTCATTAAATCAGTTACTCCTTTAATTCCTGAATATAAAATGTCATCAACCATACTAAATGCATCAGCAAAAGTAGTTTGCTCATTCGCTTTGTGAAACAAATTTTGATTTGGAATGCAGATCAAAGTATCAACATGTTTTTGCATCTCACTAACCCCATTTTCTGCCGCCTTCATACGAAATGAACCCTCAAAGTGAAAAGGCTTAGTGATAACTCCAACGGTTAAAATACCAACCTCTCTACATAACTTAGCTATAGCTGGTGCCGCGCCTGTTCCTGTACCACCACCCATGCCAGCTGTTATAAAAACCATGTTACTATCACTTAACTGTGATAAAATTTCTTCTTTTGACTCATCTACCGCTTTACCTCCTACTTCTGGAGAGGAACCAGCGCCAAGACCTTTGGTTAAATCTTCCCCAAGCTGTATTTTTGTGCCTGCTTTAGAGTAAGATAATGCTTGAGCATCAGTATTAGCAACGACAAAATTTACACCCTGCAATTCTAAGCTAATCATGTTATTAATAGCGTTACCACCTGCGCCACCCACGCCCAAAACTGTAATTTTAGGTATCATTGTTTTCTTCTCCGGAATATCAATATTTAAGGTCATTTTAATTACATAATTTTTACATAAAATATAATATTTAATTTATCTTTAAACACAACTTTTAATGTAATAGAAAAAAGCAGGAGCTAGAAATATTTCCTTAGGAAATCCGCAAATATATTATAATAACTTAAACTCTTTATCTTGCTAAAAACCAATGATTTATTGTTAAAACCCTTGAATTCTGTATGATTATATTTCTGGTGACTAATCGCATGATTTACCAAACCATAAACCGTAGAAAAATGCGTACTTCTATGCTCATCCGGCATATTTTCTATAATTTGTGGCTTTGCTATTTTTACCCTAACATTAAAAATATTTTTAGTTAATTCAGCAACCCCCATTAAGTTTGCACCACCGCCAGTTAACACAATATTTCCCATAGCTTTGCCATAAGCTTGACTTGCTATTTTATCTGTAGTTAAAAATTTGTTAATGTAAGTCATAACCTCCTTCATTCTGTCATGAATGATTTCACATAATTTATGCTTTTGTATGTAATATCCCCCTGTCGTGTTTTCTTCTGTTTTTATCATATCAAATAAATCAATTGTATCACTTGCCTTATCTGATTCAAAAAAAACTCCACCATATAGCGCCTTCACCCTTTCTGCATCTGCCTTACTTAGAGAAAAAATCTGCTGTATATCCTTAGTAAGCAATTTACCACCAAAAGGAAAAGACACAATATATTGCATTTTCCCTTCGCAAAAAATAGAAATAGAAATATTACCATCCCCAATGTCAAATAAAGTTACACCATTTTGCCTTTCTTCATAAGTTAAAACAGCTAGAGCAGATGCATAAGCTGAGGGAATTACACCAGCCACATTCAAATGACATTTTGCTAAGCAATTTAATAAATTCTGTAAAGAGCTACTTGCTATTTTTACTAAGTTTAAATTTGCAGTTAGTTTTTTACCACACATGTAACATGGGTTACTTATACCAGTTACCCCATCAATATTATAATCAACTGGCACACATTGAATAATTTCTGAGTTAAAATCTACATAGCTTTCAAAAGCCCTTTCATTAATCCGCTTAATATCTCGATCACTTACTTCTGAACCAGAAATATCTAATTCGATTTGCTCAAATTGAGACCTTAACTTATTACCACTAAAGTTAACAAAAACCTCTTCAATAGAACAATTTGCAGACTTCTCCGCCGCCGAAATAGCTAGAACTATTGAACTTTCTAGTGATTTCAAATCAGAAATAACACCATCCACACCAATACCTTTAGATATCTGATGACCTATGCCAATTATTTTAGGGTTATTTACACAATCTATTTCTGCTACTAAACAGACAATTTTACTTGAGCCAATATCTAAAACATTTATGTAGTTTTTATTATGTACTTTAGCCAACTTCTCTAATTATTTTTAAGTTTTTAGGATTGTTAATATCAAGCTCCAAGAATAATCTATCTTTCACCCTAAGATCAATAGATTTAATTTTATTCTCTAAAAATCTCATCTCATCATTTAACTCCAAAAATAAACTCCATGCAGATTTCGGATCTTTTTGAGGTAATTTTACTATCATATCATTAATAAATTTTATATTCCACCTTTGCTCGCTTATTCTAATAACTTCTACTACAAAATTATACATGTTTTTGTCTAATTTAAGAAATTCTGATAAGCTAGAGGAGTGTTTCCTTGCATTATAACCAGATAAAACAATAAAATCAGAAAATCTTGTTATATCTTCGCCACGCAATTCTTTAATGATGTTACCTTTTACATCAATAATGAAATATTCATTTTCTTCATATAAAATAAACTCTGCTTTCTTTTCAACAATAAAAATCTCAACAATATCTGGAAAAATAACTTTCAACGAAACAGATTCAATCCAAAAGTTTTTTGCCAATCTTTCCTGATTAGCAATTACATCTATAGCAAAAATATCATCGCCATTTTTAAAATCTAAATTATCTATTATTTCTTCAATAGTGATATAAGAAAGTTCATTAACATGAATTTCCTGCACTATAAAACCCTGCTCATTAGTAGATTTCTTTACAATATTTTGTAACTTATTAAAATTATAATTTACATATATTGCTAAAATAATTAACGAAATAAGAGCAATAATGTTAAGTAATTTAAAATATCTAATTTTCATAATTTGCATGAGCTATTAACTGCTCCACAATATCAATAAAATTGATGTTTTTTTCTTTTGCGATCAAAGGTACCAAGGACTTTTCAGTAAAACCTGGATGAGTATTTATTTCTAACAGAAAAGTTTCGGTGCCCTTAACCAGAAAATCAACTCTGCTAATATAATTACAGCCTAAAAAATTATGTAATAATTCGGCCTGTGCCAAAATTTTCTCACTTGCAATTGTAGTAATATTTGGCGAAACATTATATTTTGTATTACTCGAACTATATTTTGCTTCATAATCATAGAATTCTGTGGCTGCTGAAATTTCAACCATACCTATTGCTTTATTAGCCAAAATTGCCACATGTACTTCTTGCCCCTTTATATATTCTTCTATTATTATTGGACCATAAGCAAAATATTCTTGCTTTAAGATAAAATCTTTTGGCTGCTTAATGATATGCACACCTACCGAAGAACCAGAAGAATATGGTTTTATCACAAAGGGTTGCTCCAAGATAGACTTATCCACCTGTTTAAAATCATCTAGGTTATTTACCAAAATATATGCTGGTTGATTTAAACTTAATTGAGCTGCTACTCTTTTAGCTAACATTTTATTAAAACCAATAGCAGATGCCCTACTATTTGAATGTGTATATGGTATTTTCATTATGTCTAATAGAGCAGCTAACCTACCATCTTCTAAAAATGAACCATGGCCCGCGTTAAAGACTAAATCTATGTTATTTTCCTTTAATTTTATTGGCGTATTTTCATCCAACTCTAGAGCAATAAAATCACAATTTAACTCTGCCAACGCTTTAATTACAGCATCTTTAGTCATATGTGAAATTTCTCTTTCATTAGAATTGCCACCATAAATTACAGCTATCTTCATTTTTCACCTATAATTTTTATTTCCCAATCCAATGTAATTCCAGTTTTAGCAAGAACCTTTATGCGTACCAACTCACCAAGATCTTCCAGATCTTTAGCTGTTGCAGCACCTCTATTAATCATAAAATTACAATGTTTCTCAGACATAATAGCATCGCCAATTGCCAAACCTCTGCAACCTGCTTGATCAATTAATTGCCAGGCTTTTTTACCCAAAGGATTTTGAAAACTACTACCACCTGTCTTTGCTCTAATAGGTTGTGATGCCTCTCGATTTTCTTGTATTTCTTTTATTTTTTGTTTAATCTCTAATGCTCTACCCTCTTGCCCTGTCAAAATAGCTTTTACATAAATTAAATCTTTATCTGGTGCAGACCTTCTGTAAGTGTAATTCATTTGCTCTTTGCTTAACTCATGCAAAACTCCCTTTTTGTCATAGCCATAGATTTTTTTAACTACATCTTTAAACTCAGCGCCATAAGCACCTGCATTCATTTTTATAGCACCTCCTATACTACCTGGAATGCCACTTAAAAACTCTAAACCAGCAATATTGGCATCTGCTGCAAATCTTGCAATATTTTGATCCAAATTAGCACAACCAACTTCTATTTCGGTTGCAGAAATTTGCTTAATATTAGTAAATGCTCTACCTAATTTTATAATACAACCACGATAACCACCCTCTCTAATTATAATATTAGAACCAACCCCTAAAGTTAAGATATCTAGATTAAAATTCTGTGCTAAAAATTCTTGTAACTCCTTTTCTGTTTTTGGTTTGAATAACAAGTCTGCCTTACCCCCTACTTGAAACCAGTTTATTTTGCTAAGCTTATAATTCTTTTTAAATGAAGTAGAATTTACAATAAAGCTCTCCAATCTCTCATTCATAATATATTCTCTAATTTTGCAGGAAGTGAATTTGCATATTTTGTTATATCTCCAGCTCCCATAAAAATTACAGTGTCATTCTCACTTAAGTGCTCTTTAAGTAATATTTCAACATAGTTTAAATCATCCACAGCATATACATTTTTATGCCCATTATTTTGAATGGCTTTAATTAAAGCCATTTTATTAATACCAGAAATCTCCTGCTCTCCCGCTGCATAAACATCTGTAACAAATATTTTATCAGCTTCAATCAAACAATGAGAAAATTCATTAAATAAATCATAAAGCCTTGAATATCGATGTGGCTGCATTACCGCTATAACTTTTCCCCTTTTAGCTTTAATATCATTCATTTCTTTGACCGCGCCAAGCGATGCTTTTATTTCAGTTGGATGATGCCCATAATCATCAATTATGGTTATGTTGTTTTTTACTATACCAGTAATAGTAAGTCTTCTCTTAACGCCTAAAAAGCCAGCAAGTGATTTTTGGATATTGTCTATTTTAGCGCCAAGACCAAGAGCAACCGCAATAGCTGCTAATGAATTAGCTACATTATATTTGCCAAACATAGGTACAAAGAAGTTTTTATATGTACCAGCATAATTTGCTAATTTCACCTCTAAATCAAAGGCTAAACCATTTACTTTTGGCTTAATATTTACTGCTCTAACTAATGCTTCTTCACCCTCACCATAAGTAATAATCTTACGATCTTTAATTTCAGTAGATAAGTTTTTCAATTCCATATGATCAGAACATAAAACTGCAAAACCATAAAATGGCACCTTTTCAATAAAAGCTTTAAAAGCTGCTCTTAAGGTTGTAAAATTACCATAAAACTCCATATGCTCTGGATCTATGTTAGTTACCACCGCAATATGTGCTGGTAATTTATTAAAACTACCATCTGATTCATCTGCTTCCGCTACTAGCCAATCTCCTTTGCCTAGATATGCATTAGTATTACATGAATTTAAAATTCCACCATTAATCACAGTGGGTGCAAAGCCTAGATTCTCAAAAATATGTGCTATGATTGAAGTTGTGGTAGTTTTACCATGTGTGCCTGCAATAGTTATGCAATTTTTAAGAAACATAATTTCTTTTAACATATCTGCTCGATCAATTACAGGTATGTTTTTCTTTCTTGCTGCCACTACTTCTGGATTCTCATCACTTACAGCAGAACTTCTCACTAAAACTGAAATTTTATCAATGTTCTGTTCTTTTTGCCCAATAAATACTTTTATGCCAAGCTTCTCTAATCTATCAACATTAGCATTTTTAGTTAAATCTGAGCCCTGAATTTTACAACCTAAATTATATAATATCTCGGCAATACCACTCATGCCAATACCGCCTATGCCTGAAAAGTGAATTACACCAAATTTATCAGGGTAAAATTTTTTAGGTTCCATGTGAGCTAAAGCTATAAATTCAATACAAGAATAAAGCCAAATCTTAGAGATAGCAAATCATTTTGTCAGAAACACATATTAATTCATTAATAAGAGTCAAATAATATTATATTTATAAAATCTCTTGAAAATAACTTAATGCTTATTTATATTACCGGCTAAGTGCAAAAGATGGGATGTCGCCAAGTGGTAAGGCAGTGGTTTTTGGTACCGCCATGCGCAGGTTCGAATCCTGCCATCCCAGCCACCACAAGCAAATAAATATATTATTTGAATAATTGCCTTTTTATTATTTTATAGTAAAAATAAGAAAAATCTAAAATCTAAAATCTAAAATGCTAAAAAATATTAATGTTACTATTTGCAAGCCTAGCAACACAGCTATGCAATCTGGTACAAAAAACAAATTATGGCACATAAAATTTCCCACCGATCAAACCAAATTTAATTATGATTTAATGAATTGGACTGGCTCTAAAGATACTAAACAGCAATTATCCCTTAATTTTGCAACCAAAGAGCAAGCCATTAATTTTGCTGAGAAAAACAACTGGAAATACAATATAAAAGAACCTAAAAAGAGGATTGTCAAAGTAAAATCATATGCTGAGAATTTTACCAGTTAGTGTGACTCATTGAAATGATCAAAAAAAATATTCTAAAAAAAATTACATTATGGTTTATTTTATTGTTAATAACTTTTGCTGTGTTTTTTGTAATTTTAACTATAGTAAAAAATAAGCAAATAATAGCTAAGCAAAATCAAGCAAGTTTAAAATCACAGCTAATTGAGCTAAGCTCTAAACAAGATGAGCTTGATAAATTTGCAAACATAATCAAATATCAAAATATAGAATTAGCTCAATTAAAAGAGTTAGTTACAGCTTTAGAACTAAACTCTAACGCAGAAAATTTTACCGATATTGAAGAAGTTTCACCACCATGTCATAATCAAGAAATTCACAACCAACTGCCAATTAATCAAGCTGAGATTCTTACAAAATTAATTATAACCAAATTGCAGTTATTGCGAAGTTATATCTTACATGAAGAAGATATAAATTCTATTTTAGCTGATATTTTTAATTTAGTACCAACTAATTCTACGCTAAAAGAAAAATTCAGAAAATTAACTAACTCAGCAAATCTGCCTAAGCAAGCCGATTTAATTGAGCTAATTAATAAGCTAAATAGTGAGTTTAAAACGGAACAAGATCTGCCAAATGATAATTTTTTTGTTGATTTCATTAACAATTTCTCAGCTGATTTAATTACAGTAAAAAAAGTTAAAAACTTAAATAATAATAGCAAAACAACTAGGTTAAATAGCTTAAAAGCTTATATCCTTACAAAAGATTATGCAAATGCATCAAACTATATAAATGAATTAGATTTTATGCACCCACAATTAACCCTACTAAAAAGTAAACTAGTAGAAATTACTGATTATTTGCTTTTAACTGAAGATCTAATAATGCTTTTAGAAGGTAACCTAAATGATAAAATTTAGCCTTACCATCATAATCTCCCTATTTATTCTAAATTTTCTGGATAGATTTGTTAAAGATAGTGATAATTTGTTACTCTTTATTGGTGACTATCAAATTGAACTTAGTCAAAATTTTGCATTATTTACAGTAATAATAGCCTTTTTAATGTTAGTTTTACTAATATATATTCTAACCTCATGCTTGTTTTTCATAAAATATAGAAAATTAAAAAAAACCAATAACAAATATAGCAAAACTATTGATCTAGTTACCTCATATATGACTAACCTTGGTTTAGGAGACTTTAAAAATAGTGAAAAATCATTAAAAAAAATTAGTAAATCCTTGCCAAATCACCCTTTAAATCATTTACTTGATTTACAAAATAATAATGTAAATAAAGAAAAAAATATAATTAAAAATCTTAACAAATTAAAAAACTATCCTGAAACCAAGCATTTTGCCTTACAAGGACTTGCTGTTATAGAAAAGAACAATAAAAATTATCAAGGAGCTGAGCTATATTTAGAAGAATCTTTAAGTGAAACTCCTTATGCTGTAAATACTGTAAAAGCATTAATTGAAGTGTATTTTACTACTGCTAACTGGCCAAAATTAGAGAAAATTCTACATAAATCAATTAAACAAAAAATGATAGAAGCTAAAGATTATCATTTTGAACAAGCTATATGTTTTCTTAATTTAAGCAAACTTAGTACAGCAACCAAAGCTAAAGCTAAATATATTTTAGCTGCACAAAAAATGGAGCCAAATAATCCAGAAATTCAAATTAATTATGCTAAAACCCTATTAGCAAAAAAGAAAAAAATTACCTTAAATAAATATATTAAAAACCTTTGGCCAACATCGCCATTGAGTGAATTACTTGAGCTTTATTTAGCAAATGTTTCTAATAAAAACTCAAAAAAGAAATTCCAACTAATTAGCGAATTAATTAACCTAAACCCTAGGAGTGAAACTGCTATTATAAAATATGTTGAGCTTGCTTTACTCGAACAAAAAAATATTAATAAAGCAAAATTATTGTTAAAAGAATATTTAAATCATATTAATTCGGAAAAATTATATGATCTAGCACTTAAGTTTTTTGATCAAACTAGTGGCAATATAGAAGATCAAGAATTTTATGAAAGATTAATGAAAGAAAATAGTAATTACAATAATTATACTAGTTTCATCTGTAGCAAATGCCAAACTCAACATGATGTATGGCAGGAAAAATGCAATAATTGCACGGCTAAAAACAGCTTAAAATATGGTTATGTCAAAGCACTAGCATTGTTAAAAATAGAGCATATTTAACTTAAATCTTGCAAAATTTCAGCTGCAAAAAACAAAGAACCTGCAAAAAGAATATTGTGATAATTTTTATCTGCTAAAATTTTATTAAAAGCTAAATGATAACTTTTGTAAGTTTCAACAGAAACTAAATCCTCATCCAAGTTATTTACTCTTATAGATTCATCATTATGCGTAATTTCAGTTAAATAAATTTTGGCTGAGGTTTCTTGTAAAATAGTCAAAAAGTTTTTTATATCTTTACGCAAAACCATGGCAATTATTATATGTGAAATGTTTTTTTCCTTAATAAAACTCTTAAGTGCCTTTGCCGCATCTATATTATGGCCACCATCTAGAAAAGCTTGCTGGTTAAAGTTACTATATTTTTCTTTTATATTCTTGGTTATATTTTGCAATCTAGCTGGCCATGATAAGAAGTTCTTATAGTCTTGTTTTATTTTTTGCTTAGTTAAATTACTAAATACTGTAGCAGCTAATTTAAAATTTTCTTTTTGATGTTCACCATCTAAACCAAGATTAGTCGGTAAAGCTTCCTGATAATCTTGGTAAAAATTAATCTCACATTTTTTCTCCACTGCTATCTTAACTAGCAAATCTTTTACTGATTTTACTTGCTTGCCAATAAATAGTTTTGAGTTTGTTTTGATGATAGCTGCTTTTTCATGCGCTATATCAATAATATTATCTCCTAAAAATTCTTGATGATCATGGGATATTGGGGTAATTATTTGTGCTAATTTTTGCTCAAATATATTTGTCGCATCTAATCTACCCCCTAAGCCCACTTCTATAATGTTGTAATTGGCTTTAAATCTTGCAAAAGCATCTAAAGCCATAACTGTAGTTCCTTCAAAAAATGTAATAGATAGATTATGCTCTGTAGAAATTTTTTGATATTTTAAACTTAATTTATGCAATTCTTCATCTGAAATATCAATGCCATTTAAATTAATTCTTTCATTAAAATTCAATAGATGTGGCGAGCTATATAAATTAACTGAATATCCAGCAGCAAGTAGGAAAGAGCGAAGAAATGCGCTAGTTGAGCCTTTACCATTAGTACCTGCAACATGAATAACATTACTTAACTTCTTTTCTGGATTTTGCGCTAAATTTAATAACTTCTTTACTCTACTTAACTCCAAATCAACATCTTTCATGCCTTTGAATTTAGGCCAAATTGGTATTTTCACCATTTTATTTTAACTCATTATATATTGCTAATTAAAAAACATTTCATTTTATATTATTATTTAGGTAATTTTTTATAAAATAACTAATTAAAATAGCTAAACGGCATTTTGCAGAAAATAAAACTGCTTTGTTTTTTTTGCATAAAGAAATCTAATTTACTAAAAAAAACAGCTAAATATCTTAATTTCAAAAAATATAACAAATAAAGCTATTATTGAAGTTAGAAAATATGAATAGACAAAATTAACCAAAAAACATAGCTGCTTAGTTTAATTTCTTGTTTTTAATTGCAGAAATACTAGCTGCTAATCTCGCTATAGGAACTCTATATGGTGAACATGATACATAGTCAAAACCTAATTTATCACATAATTCTATTGATTTTGGATCTCCTCCATGTTCGCCACAAATTCCTAATTTAATGTTGCTCCTAGTTTTTCGTCCCCTTTCTGCTGCAATCTTCAATAATTCTCCAACACCATCTTCATCTAACCTTACAAATGGATCTTGTTCTATTATTTTTTTCTCAATATATTCAGAAATAAAAGAGCTACTATCATCTCTAGACATACCATATGTAGTTTGAGTCAAATCATTTGTACCAAAGCTAAAATATTCTGCTTCTTCCGCGATTTCTCCAGCTCTAAGAGCTGCTCTTGGTAACTCTATCATGGTACCTATTTTAAAATTTAGCTCAGCTTTATATTCAGTTAAAACTTCCTTAGCTACATTTAAAATTATCTCCTTTAATATCTTAAGCTCTCTAGCACTAAAAATTAAAGGCACCATAATTTCTATATTTGCTTTAGTTTTACTTGTGATTGCTGCTACAAAAATTGCTCTAGCCTGCATTTCATAAATTTCTGGATAAGTTATACCTAATCTACAACCTCTATGACCTAGCATAGGATTAGATTCACTCAATAATTTCATTCTATCCTTAAGCTTACTTTCTTCCATTCCAGAAACTCTGGCAACTTCCGCTATTTCACTTTCAGTATGTGGTAAAAACTCATGTAATGGTGGATCTAACAACCTAATATTTACTGCCTTATTCTCCATAATAGCAAAAATTTGTGTAAAATCTTTAATCTGCATAGGTAATAATTTTGCTAAAGCATGCTTTCTGCCTTCTAAATTATTAGCTAAAATCATCTCCCTAACTGCAACTATACGATCACCTTCAAAGAACATATGCTCAGTTCTACATAGACCAATACCCTCAGCACCAAATTTTATTGCTTTTGCACAATCTACTGGTGTTTCAGCATTAGTTCTAATTTGCAATCTGCGATATTTATCTGCAAGTATCATGATCTGATTAAAATCATCAGATAAATTGGCTTCTATAGTCTTAACCTTACCTGGCATAACCTCACCGGTGGCGCCATTTATAGTTAAGTAATCACCTTCTTTGAAAGTAAAATCTTTAATTTGTAAAGTTTTACTTTTTTGGTCAATTTTCAAATCACCCGCTCCACTAACGCAAGGTTTACCCATGCCTCTTGCCACAACCGCAGCATGTGAGGTCATACCTCCTCTTGCAGTTAAAATTCCTTGGGATGCATGCATGCCACTTATATCTTCTGGACTTGTTTCGATTCTAACTAAAATAACATCTTCTTTTTTTAGTTTAAAATGCTCTGCATCTTCTGCTGAAAATACTATTTTACCCACTGCCGCACCTGGTGATGCAGGTAAACCCTTGGTAATTACTTCTTTTTTGTCATTTGGATCTAAAGTTGGGTGCAATAACTGATCTATTGCAAGAGGATCAATTCTAAGTAATGCCTCTTCTTCAGAAATAAGGCCCTCCTTTAACATATCAGATGCTATTTTTATACTAGCTTTCGCGGTTCTTTTACCACTTCTGGTTTGTAAAATCCACAATTTGTTATTTTCAATAGTAAACTCTATATCTTGCATGTCACAATAATGTGCTTCTAACTTCTTATATAAGACCACTAATTCTTGATATAAATTTGGCAAAGCTTCTTCCATTGCAAGCAATTCACTATTTTGCTTATTTTTCAAATCTAAAGTAATAGGACATGGTGTTCTAATTCCTGCCACCACATCTTCTCCTTGCGCATTTATTAGATATTCTCCATAAAATAACTTCTCTCCAGTTGAAGGGTCTCTAGTAAAAGCAACACCTGTAGCACAATCATCGCCCATATTACCAAATACCATTGATTGCACATTTACTGCAGTACCCCATTCTTGTGGTATTTCATTTAACTTACGATAGGTAATTGCTCGGTCAGTCATCCAAGAATCAAAAACCGCACTAATAGCTCCCCATAATTGCTCTTTGGCATCTTCTGGGAAGACATTACCAGTTATTTCTTCTACTTTCTCTTTAAACTCTTCCGCTAACTCTTTTAAGTCTTCTGCTTTTAAATCTATATCCTCAGTTACAGATTTAACCCGCTTCTTATCTGCTAATATTTGCTCAAATTCAAAATGATCTACATTTAAAACTACATCAGCATACATTTGGATAAAACGGCGATATGAGTCATAGGCAAATCTGGCATTACCAGTTTTTTTTGCTATAGAATCTGCTATCTCTGCATTTATTCCTAAATTCAAAACTGTGTCCATCATACCAGGCATAGACGCTCTTGCACCTGATCTGACAGATACTAATAATGGATTTTCTTTGTCACCAAATTTTTTACCTAAATTATCTTCGATATTTTTAATCGCTTGCTCTAATTCAGCTTCAAGCTCTTTTGGATAAGAACAATCATTTTTATAATAATATGTACATACTTCCGTTGTAATTGTTAAGCCTAAAGGTACAGGTATACCAATTTTAGACATTTCAGCTAAATTAGCGCCTTTTCCCCCTAGAAGGTTTCTCATTGATGCATCTCCCTCTGCTTTTCCATCACCGAAACTATATACCCATTTAGTCATATTATTTATTTTTTAAGTTAAACGATTTTTCTATTTTGCTAAAATTTGCAAAACAATTAACAGTTTTGCACAGAGTTGCAAGTAATTTTAGCCTATTTTGCCTGATTGTTTTATCCTTATCATTTACCACTAATTCCGCAAAAAAACATTCAATAGGATTTATAAGTTCTGTTAATTTGTTAAATGCAGCTTCATAATCATCAGATTTTAGCAAATTAGGCAAATTAGATTTTATAGTTTTATAAGCTGAAAACAACTCTTTCTCACTATTTTCCTTCCACATTAACAAATGTAGCCTTTTATGATATGATACCCCATCCTCCTTTTCTGCTTTTAGATAAATATTAGAAGCACGATTATACGCAGCTAGTAACTTTTGCCCTTCATCAGTTCTTAATTTGTGATCTAAAAAAAGCGACATATCTCTAATTTTGGTCAAATCATCTAACTTATTATCATTAAAAACAGCATTTATTATGTCCTGAGAGATATTTTGCCCTTTAAGTAGGTTTCTTAATTTATCAAAAATAAAATTAACCAACTCATTTTTCACATGCTCTTTTAGAGCTTTTGCTTCAATTTCTGGATAAATGTCCCCAACCTTTTTAAGTAATATATTGTAATTATTTAATGATTTTGTAACAACTAAGCCAAGAGGAATATTTAATTTTTTATCTATAATTATTCTGACTATAGCAATTGCTAACCTTCTAAGCCCATAAGGGTCTTTCGATCCAGTTGGTTTTTCTCCAGCTAGAGTTAATGCTACTAAATTATTTACCCTATCAGCTAAAGCCACACAAATTGAAGTTGAATCTGCTGGACAATCATCAACCATAGATCTTGGCTTATAATGATCTTTTATCGCTGCTGTAATATTAGGTGTTAAATCTTCTGCTTTAGCATAATAACTGCCCATTACACCTTGCAACTCAGGTAACTCACTCACCATTTCTGTAGTTAAATCAACTTTTGCTAATCTCGCTGCCACCTCTATATCTACTGGATGAGAGTTTTTAACCCAAACTGAAATATATTTTGCCAAATTAGCATTATTTTCACTTTGATTTTTTAAGTTACCAACTTTCTGGTGAAAAATGATTTTTTCTAAATTATTAAATCTATCACTTAAACTAATTTTTAAGTCTTCATCAAAGAAAAATTTAGCATCTTCTAATCTGGCTCTTAAAACCCTTTCATTACCATTAATAATAACCTGATTATTTACTGCATCATTATTACTAACAAAAATGAAATATGGTGCTAAGTCACCATCTTTATTTCTAACACAAAAATATTTCTGATGATTTTTTAAAGTAGTAATTAAAACCTCCTCAGGCAAATGCATAAAATCTCTTTGTATTTCACCCATCAAAACAACAGGGTATTCAACCAAACCTGCAACCTCTTCTAACAAAGAGCTATCTTCATGCAAAACCAAATTATTAGCTGCGCAAATCTTATTGATTTCATCACATATAGAATTTTGCCTTTCCACTTGCGCTAAAATGACAAATTCTGCTTTTAATTTATCCTTATAAGATTTTATCGTACTTATGTTAAGCGCTGCTTTTTGCCCCAGAAAACGATGCCCGTAAGTCAAATTATTTGCCTTAATATCTGCATATTCTAATGGTAATATTTTATTGTCATAAAGGCATAAAATATTTCTTAACGGCCTTACCCATCTTGCATTTGTACTGTTCCAGCGCATGGTTTTTGGCCATAATTTAGCAATATCTAAAATTAACTTATTTAGAATTTTAGTTAACTCAGCTATAATTGTTTCAGAGTTAAACTCCTTTATAAAAAAATAATATTCTTCTTCACCTACTTTTTTCAAAGTTAATTGTTCAATATTTTGCAAATTATGTTTTTGCAAAAATCCTTGAATTGCCTTTGCATGAGCATTTAGCTTTGGCCCTCTAATATGATTGTTATTTTGCCCAGTTTTATATGTTAAGTTATTAGCTAACACTGCAACTCTTCTTGGCGTAACAAAAACTTCTAGCTCACCCAAAAAGCCCATATTATTTAATGAGTTTGTAGCTAAAGCTTGCAATTTTTCAGCAAATTTCTTTTGTATTTTAGCGGGAATTTCTTCTGAAAATAATTCTAATATTAATTCACTCATTTTAAACTATATCGTTATTTTTATCTAACAATATAACCTTTGGCTTGAAATCTCTAGCTTCTTTTTCACTCATTTGCGCATAAGCACAAATTATTACTAAATCATCTTTATTGGTTAAATGTGCTGCCGCCCCGTTTATACCAATTTTTTTACTCCCACGCTCTGCTGGTATAGCATAGGTTGCAAATCTAGAACCATTAGTAATATTATATATTTCAACTCTTTCATTATCCAAAATACCGGCCTCATCAAGCAAATTTTGGTCTATAGAGATAGAGCCATTATATTCAAGGTCGGTTTCAGTTACTTTTGCCCTATGTAACTTGCATTTAAGTAAAGTTAAATTCATTATTTGTACTTAATTTTTATTTTTAAAATAATCATAATTTTTTTAATGTAAATCAAATAGCTACCGCTTCACAACAACCTTTAGCCATCTCTCTAACTTTAGCTAAATAATTAGCTCTTTCCGTTACACCTATTACCTTCCTTGCATCAAGCATATTTAGTGTGTGACTTGCTTTTAAACATTGCTCATAAGCAGGTAAAGCCAAATCTTTTTCTAGCAAAGTAAAACATTCTTGTTCAGCTTTAGCAAAATCAGCAAATAAATCATCTATATTTGCTACATCTATGTTGTAAGCCGAAAACTCCTGCTCTTGCTTGAGAAAAATCTCACCATAAGTTACACCTTCATTATTCCAAGCTAAATCATAAATACTTTCCTTTTTCTGAATATACATAGCAAGCCTCTCTAAGCCATAAGTTAATTCACCAGCTACTATCTTACATTCAATATTTCCAACTTGCTGCATATAGGTAAATTGACTAATCTCCATACCATCTAACCATACTTCCCAGCCTAAACCTGCAGCGCCAATTGAAGGATTTTCCCAATCATCTTCGACAAACCTTATATCATGTTTATTATGTGCTACACCAATATGACTTAATGACTCCAAATAAAAATCTTGAATTTCTGCTGGAGCAGGCTTTAATATTACCTGCATTTGATGATGCATTTGCAATCTATTTGGATTTTTACCATATCGCCCATCTTTAGGTCTTCTGGAAGGTTGTACATAACATGCTTTCCACGCATTTTTTGCCAATACATTTAATGCTGTAGCAGGGTGTAAAGTTCCAGCACCAACTGAAGCATCGTAGCCAGGTAAAATAACACAGCCCTTTTTAGCCCAAAACTCTTGTAATTTAGCGATGATATTTTGAAATGATTTATCTTGCATTTTATATTAAAATTAACTTTTGCTAAAAAATATCTAAATATTAGCAAAACATCAAGAGAAAGCTAGCTAAAGCGCTAGCTAATTTATTTTTTTGCTTTTCTGTGATATTCTTTTCTCATTTCAGCACGCTTCTGTTTAAAATCTTCTTCCATATCAATAATATCTTGCCTATATTCCTCTCTTAACTTTTCTCTTCTAAGACTTTCCTCTTGTCTCTCCTCATCTTGCCTTGCTCTTAAAGAGTTTCCACCCTCTGCTTCGTCATCTGAGTCTACTCCTCTTGCTCTTCGCTCGCTTCTCCTTTCTTTCTTGTTACCCTCTGCTTCGTCATCTGAGTCTACTCCTCTTGCTCTTCGCTCGTCTCTCCTTTCTTTCTTGTTACCCTCTGCTTCATCATCTGAATCTACTCCTCTTGATCTTCGCTCGCTTCTCCTTTCTTTATTGTTACCCTCTTCGTCATCTGAGTCTACCGCCCTTGATCTTCGCTCGCTTCTCCTTTCTTTATTGTTACCCTCTTCGTCATCTGAGTCTACCGCCCTTGATCTTCGCTCGC
>JABIRX010000052.1 GCA_018667735.1 Alphaproteobacteria bacterium
AAGTTAGCTGGTGAGCAAGCTATTATACAAGAATCGAAAAATTACATTATAATAAAGCCTAGTATTATATTTGGTGAAAATGATAATTTCTTTAATTTATTTGCTAGAATTTCTAAATTTTCACCTTTCTTACCACTTATCGGTGGTGGTAAAACATTATTTTCACCAATTTATGCAGAAGATATAGCAAATTCTATATTAATTTTATGTGAGAGTTCAAATTATAAAAATCAAATTTTCGAAGCTTATGGTGATGAAAATGTTAGTTTTAAAGAAATTCTAGAATTTATTTTGCAAGTTACACGTAAAAAAAGAATGCTAGTTACATTACCGTTTAAAATTGCCAAATTTGAAGCAAAAATACTACATTTCTGCAAAATATATTTATTAACTGAAGATCAAGTTGAATTACTCAAATATGATAATATCTCGAAAGGTAAATATAACAATATAAATTCGTTAAAAATTAACTTAACTAATTATAAGAACATTGTGCCCAACTATTTAAAATGAAATTAAAAAACAAAAAAATTGCAGTAATAGGTGCAGGTCTTGCTGGTATTACTATAGCAAATGATTTATCAAAATATAACCAAGTAACAATATTTGATAAATCAAGAGGTATTGGTGGTAGAATGGCAACTAGAAGAATAGGTGATTATCACTTTGATCATGGTGCGCAATATTTTACAGCTAGAAGTGCAGAATTTAGAAAGCTTTGTGAAGTAGCTTTAACAAATAACATTATTGCTAAGTGGCCAGCAGAAATAGCTAATTTTAGCTCTGTTAATAATGAAGATAAATTTGTAGCTAAACCACAAATGAATAGCTTCTGTAAATATTTAGCTAAAGATTTAGATATCAAACTTAATCATAAATTAATAAAAATATCACATAATAATAATTGGCAGTTAGAATTTGAAGATAATTTAATTATAAATAATTTCGAAGTCCTAATAATTGCTATTCCTTCTAACCAGGCTGTAGATTTGTTACCTAAGGATTTTTCGCAGATAGATAAAGTAAAGAAAATTCAAATGCTTCCATGCTACAGCTTGATGCTTGGTTTAAGAGAAAAACCTAAATATGAATTCTCTGCAGCAAGTTTAGATGACAATATCATAAAATGGTTTGCTTTTAATAATTTAAAGGAAGCAAGACCAAATGCTACTGCTTTGGTTGTTAACACTTCAAATGAGTGGGCAAAGGAAAATTTAGAATTAGAAGATAATCTGGTAATTCAAAAAATAATTTCAAACTTAAATAAATATATAACTATCCATGAAAACAATATTGAAGTAACTAGTCTACAGCGTTGGCGATTCGCAAATAGTATTAAATCTAATATTGATAAATCTTATTTTGATTCAAACTTAAATATAGGTTTATGTGGTGATTGGTTAATTTCTGGTAGGGTTGAAAGTGCTTTCCTAAGTGCTAAAGACTTATTTAAGCAAATAAATAAATGAATTTAGACAAGAAAAAAGAAGCTAACATATTTTGGTTCAAAAAAGATTTAAGATTATATGATAATGAAGCGCTAGAAAGTGCGGTTAATAGTGATAAGCCTTTAATTTTAATATATTCTTTTGAGCCTTCTTTATGGCTGCAAAGGGATAGTTCCTATCGTCAATTTAAATTTGCTTATGAATCAGTCCAAGACTTAAAAAACACATGTAATAAAAACAATTTAGTTTTGAACATATTAAGGGAGGAAATTCTCGATATTTTAATTTATATAAATGATAGATTTAAAATTAAAAATTTATATTCCCATCAGGAAACTGGAAATATGTGGAGCTTTAAAAGAGATTTGCAAGTAAAATCATGGTGCGATTACAATAATGTAGGCTGGAGTGAAGTAAGTCAATTTGGCGTAATAAGAGTGTTAAAAGACCGTGATGGTTGGGCTAGCAAATGGTACCATCAAATGTCTTTAGCTGAAACAAATAATAGACTTAACTTTAAGAATAAAAGAAGATGCTAAAATTACTGCTACTAGTTTAAATTTAAAGCAAGATGGTATAAAAGAAAGTCAAATAGGTGGTAGAGATCATGGTTTATCTTATTTGTATAGTTTTTTTAAGGAGCGTGGGGAAAATTATAGTAAAGAAATGTCATCTCCTGTAACCGCTTTTGATTCTTGCTCTAGAATATCTCCATATTTAGCATATGGCTGTATTAGCGTTAGGGAGACTTATCAATATGCAGAAAAAATCAAGCGAAGTCTTGGCCTAAAAAATTCTTTATGGAAGAGGTCTATAAATTCATTTACTGGGCGTCTTAGATGGCATTGTCACTTTATTCAAAAATTAGAAGATGAACCAGAATTAGAATTTAAAGCTATGCATCCAATGTATGATGAGTTAGATAGAACCAATAATGAAAAGTTTTTCAAGGCATGGTCAACGGGAAATACAGGCTTTACCATGGTAGATTCCTCTATGAGAGCTCTTATCTTACATGGTTGGATTAATTTTAGAATGAGAGCTATGTTAGTAAGCTTTGCCACTAACCACCTTTGGTTAGATTGGCGTATTGTAGCAGAATATTTAGCAAAATTATTTATTGATTACGAGCCTGGCATTCATTACAGCCAAATTCAAATGCAATCCGCTGTAACTGGCATAAATGCAATTAGAATTTACAATCCAATAAAACAGGCCGTAGATCAAGATAAAGAAGGCACATTTATTAGAAAATATATCCCAGAATTAAAGGATGTATCAACTTCTAATTTGTCCTGCCCTTCTAATGAACCTCTATTAATTGGAGATTATCCTCTACCCATAGTTGATGAAGCTGTATCTAGAAGACAAGCAGCTAAAAAACTATATGACCTCAGAAAAGAAGATAATTTTAACGACATAGCAAAAATAATTATAAAAAAACATGCAAGTAGAAAAACTAGAAAAAAGAAAGTTTAAAAAAATAATCTTAGTAATGGGTGACCAATTAAGTGAAAATATTAGCTCACTAAAACATTATGACGAAGATAGCCTTATTTTAATGTGCGAAGTGATTAATGAGTGTACTACACCAAAGCATCATAAAAAGAAGTTAGTTTTTATTTTAGCTGCGATGCGTAATTTTGCAAATTTACTAAATGAAAAAAAATATAATATATTATATGTAAAGCTAGATGATAAACAAAATACTGGGAATTTTACGAGCGAAATAAATAGAATAAGTAAGAACTACAATTGTAATGTATTATATCTAACTGAACCTTCAGAATATAGAGTTTTAGCTGATATTCAAAATTTAAATGGTCTAAATGTAAATATCATTGAAGATGACAGGTTTTTTTGTTCTACAAAAGAATTTAAAGAGTTTCATCAAGATAAGAAAACTATTATTATGGAAAATTTTTATCGTTTCATGCGTAAAAAACATAATATATTAATGTCTGGTAATAAGCCTTTAGGTGGAAAATGGAATTTTGACCAGGAAAATAGAGAATCCATTAAAACCAAAATAAATATCCCAGAAAGAGATTTTATAAATAACGATAAAATAACTGTAGAGGTAAAAGCTTTAGTTGAACAAAAATTTAATCATCATTTTGGTAATATAGAACCATTTTATTTGGCAACAACTAGAGTAGGTGCCTTAGAAATATTTAATAATTTTCTAAAAAACAGATTCTCTTCTTTTGGTAAGTTCCAAGATGCTATGTTAGAAGGAGAAGATTTTATGTTTCATGCCCATATTAGTTTTTATTTAAATAATGGTTTATTAGAGCCTAAAGAAGTTGTTACTCGAGCTGAGAAATTCGCTCTAGACAATAATATAGGCTTAAATTCTGTTGAGGGCTTTATTAGACAAATATTAGGTTGGCGTGAATATGTTAGGGGTATTTACTGGCTTAAAATGCCTGACTACAAAACGCAAAATTTTTTAAATGCTAAAAACAACTTACCAGATTTTTACTGGGATGGTAAAACAGAACTAAATTGTCTTAAAGAATCATTAAGAAACACTATAGAAAATAGTTATGCTCATCATATACAAAGATTAATGATTCTAGGAAATTTTGCTCTAATTAGTGAAATTAACCCCTTAGAATTATCTGAATGGTATTTAATTGTTTATGCAGATGCATTTGAGTGGGTAGAGTTACCTAATGTATTAGGTATGGTATTATTTGCTGATGAGGGCTTTCTTGCAACTAAACCCTATGCTTCAAGTGGTGCTTATATTAATAAAATGTCAAATTACTGCAAAAATTGCAAATATGATGTAAAATTAAAAAATGGCCCTAATGCCTGTCCATTTAATTATTTATATTGGAACTTCTTAATCAAAAACAAAGATAAGCTTATTAATAATCAGCGTATGCGCATGATATACGCAGTATTAAATAAGTTTTCCACAGAAAAACTCGAGGAAATACAATCTGATAGCAAGAAATTCTTAAAAAACATCTGATAACTTTACTTAACTTTGCATTATAGGTAAAAATATGTTACAATAAGTTATTAGTTAACTTTTTAGATATATGTTATGAGTAGAAATGATGAAGGTAAAAAAACAAAACTCCCTATTTTAAAGTTAGATGATAGTGAAGGATTGACTTCTTCTGAATCGAGAGCTTCTAGCTCTTCAAGTATTGAAAGTAATGAGGGAGCTGCATCAGAACAGCAACCTTCCACAAAGAAAGCTAGAGTTGAAGCACAAACTAAAGTATCCGCAATTATATCAGGAACAGATGAGCCAATTAATTCTTTAGAACATTCAGTACAAATACCTTCAGAAAAATCTGCCTTTACAAAATATATGAAGAAGGATAATACTAAAGATAAACAGCCTGGCGGCATAGGACGTTAAATTCAGACTTGTATTAATAATTAAAAAATTAGAATCTAATTAAAATATTTTATGATAAAGTTATTATATTTATGCTTAATATTGACCTTATCTTTACAAAAACTAGGCGCCACAAACATGACTAAAGTAAATGCTCATCAATTTTCATTCACAGATTTAGATAATAATATAATAAATCTTGCAGATTATCATGGCAAAGTAGTTTTAATTGTAAATACAGCGTCAAAATGCGGCTTTACACCACAATATAAATCATTAGAAAATTTATATTTAGAATATAAAGATAAAGGCCTGATAATATTAGCTGTACCCTCAGATGATTTTGCTAAGCAAGAATTCTCAGAAAATCAAAAGATAAAAGAATTTACAGAAGAAAATTTTAATATCTCTTTTCCTATTTCGTGTATGGAAAAAATTAAGGGTAATAATGCTCATCCATTTTATCTTTGGGCAAGAACAAAAGCTGGCTTTATAGGCTCACCTAAATGGAATTTTCATAAATATCTGATTGATAAAAATGGAGACTTAGCAGCTTGGTTTTCATCTTCAACTAAGCCAGAAAGTAAAAAAATAATAAATAAAATAGAAGAATTACTTATTTAATACTAGCTTGTTAATGATGAAGAGCTTTTTCTAAAATTGTGAAATCTTCTTCAATTTTGGAGTTTTTATAATTAGTGGTTTTACTAGCTATAAAAAAGCATAATAAAAATATAATTATTAATTTTGTAATTAGCTTTCCAGAAAAGAATTTGTAATTAAAAAGTGTAAATTTATGCTTGCCAGACTTATATTCGTCACAAGATGCTTTATAAGATTTAATAATAACTTCTGTATCTAGGTTTAAATAATTTAAATAAATTCTTAAATATCTTGAAACTAATGCGTTATGATAATTTTTATCAAATTCACCATTTTCAATTAATTCTAAATATTTAAAAGGCAACTCTAATTTTGTTGCCATTTTGTTTTTACTTATGCCTAAATTTAATCTTGCTGCTGTGATGATTGCACCTATTTCTTTTAATTTAGCGCTCATTATGAAAGCTCTAACATTCTAGATAGTGGTTTTTTTGCTCTAATCCTTAAATTATCACTCAATGTGATTTCATTATTTTCTTCAGTTAATACTTCATATATCTTCTCCATAGTATTCAATTTCATATGTGGACAATTACTACAATTGACACAGGAAATATCTTCTTTTATAGCCGGAACAACATAAAAATTACTGTTTTTACTAAGCTTTTTCATTTGATGTATTATGCCTGACTCTGTAAGTACAATAAAATCACGCCCCTTATTTTGCTCAACAAAACTAAGTAACCTTGAGGTAGAGCCTATAAAATCTGCAGAATCTAGAAGGTTCTCTGGACATTCGGGATGTGCGATTATAAGTGCATCTTGATGACGCTCTTTTAATTTTACTAAAGATTTATATGAAAATTGTTCATGTACTATGCATGATCCATTCCACAATTTCATTTTCCTTCCTGTTTTCTTAATTAAATAATTACCTAAATTTTTATCAGGTGCAAAGATTATTTCTTTTTCTGCTGGTATAGATTTTATAATTTTCTCAGCATTTGATGAGGTAACAATAATATCGGATAATGCTTTGATATCAGCCGAACAATTAATATAGCTAACCACAACAGAGTTTTCACTTTTAACAAATTGGGCAAATTTATCAGCAGGGCAGGATTCTTCTAAAGAACAGCCTGCATTTAAATCAGGAACTAGAACTTTTTTAGTGGGGTTTAAAATTTTTGCCACCTCTGCCATAAACTTTACACCACAAAATAATATTACATCTGCATCTGTACTTGCTGCTTTTTTTGATAAATCAAGGGAGTCTCCTACAAAATCTGCAATATCTTGTATGTCATCTGTTTGATAATAATGAGCTAAGATAACAACATTTTTATCTTGTTTAAGTTTATTAATGTTTTTCTCTAATGAAAGATTATTATTAACCATATTAAAATCCTATTATATCTTTTATCTCTTTTAAATTCTTAGATGCAATTTCATTAACCATACTTGCTGAATCCTTTAAAATTACATCAAGATAAGTCTTGTCATTTAGGAGGATTTTTGCTTTTTCTCTAATTGGAGAAATCTTATTAATACAAATTTCAGCTAAATCCTCTTTTAGTTTTTTAAAGCCACAATTTTGATACTCTAATTGTAATTCTATTATGGTTTTGTTACTTAAGCTGGAATAGATAGAGAGAAGGTTTTTTAATTCTTCTCTATTAACTAAATCTCCTGTTAAATCGGGATTAACATCTGTTTTTGCTTTAGCTATTTTCTTTCTAATTGCTTCATCTTCATCTGTAAGATTAATTCTACTATTATCTGATTCATCAGATTTACTCATCTTTTTTTGTCCATCTCTAAGTGACATAATTCTTTTGCTTTCGCTAGAAAATAAAGTCTCGACTTCAGAAAAATAATTTACTCCATATTGTGAATTAAAGCTTTTCGCAATATCATTTGTTAATTCGATATGTTGTTTTTGATCTTCTCCAACCGGAACTAAATCTGCCTTGTAAAGTAATATATCTGCAGCCATTAACACTGGATAAGCATATAGGCCAAGGCTTGCTTTTTCCTTGTTTTTACCAGCTTTATCCTTAAATTGAATCATACGATTTAATTTGCCTATTTGCGTAGAGCAACTTAACAACCAAAATAATTCAGCATGCATAGAAATGTCGGACTGTTTATAAATGAATGACTTTTTATGATCCAAACCAGAAGCTAGATAAAGAGCTAAAGTATTATATATATTTGCTTTTAAATCCTTGGCTGAGCAAGTGTTAGCGGTTATTGCGTGAAGGTCAACAATAGGAAAAAAGCATTGATATTTTGCTTCTAAATCTATCCAGTTTTTAATACTACCTAGATAATTTCCTAGGTGTAAACTTCCTGTTGGCTGTGCTGCTGAAACTACAATCTTCATAATATTGCTTGTTTTTATGGCTATTTGTTATAAATTAAGCTCACTAATTATATAGTCAAATTCATGAAATTACAAGTAAAACCATTAACCAATGATATATCTTCTGATAATTTATTTTATGCAACCAAAGGAAGTGCTGGAATTGATTTAAGAGCTAACAATCAAAAAGCAGAAACAATCAAGCCAGGTGAAACAAAATTAATACCAACTGGTATAGCTATAGCATTACCACAAGGCTATGAAGCGCAAGTAAGACCAAGATCTGGCTTAGCATTAAAACATTCTATTACCGTATTAAATACACCCGGTACTATAGATAGTGACTATAGAGGTGAGATAGGTATTATACTGATTAACCACGGCAAAACAGATTATATTGTAGAAAATGGTACTAGAATTGCGCAAATGGTAATTGCAAAATATGAACAAGTCGAATTAGAATTTGTACAAACTTTATCAGATACGCAAAGAGGTGAGGGGGGCTTTGGCTCTACAGGGCTAAAGACATCTTAAAGTTTTATAACCTGCAAAGATCTAACTAAGCAAAGCTAATCCTCATATTAAAGATGAATACTAAAACAATATTGTCATAGTTTTAGCAGCTGATATATGCTTTAACTAGGTTTAACATGAACTTAAAAACAATTTAAAATACAGATTAGATATTGGAACCTATATGTCCAAATACATATGACAAAATATCTAAAGTTGAGCATTTTACCAAAAATGGAGCAGCTCAAATTGTGTAAACTAAAGACGTCTTATATTTATTATAGCATATCAAGCAAAATTTGATCAAACCAAATTTTTGCAAAATAAGTTAAAGGTAATGATAATATTGTTACAATTAGAATTTTTAACCAAATATATGCTTTAGTTACCTCCTTCTTAAATTGATCTTTATTATCAGTAATAATCTTTTCTCTAATAGCTATAGGTAAAGATATAAAAAATAAAAACCACCAAATACATGTATAGGTGATTATGTAAGGCATGATTTCTATCATAACTCAAAAACCAAATGACCACTCAAAAATGTTTTTACTGCTCTACCTTTCACTTT
The DNA here is from genome assembly GCA_018667735.1 of Alphaproteobacteria bacterium. NCBI lineage: Bacteria > Pseudomonadati > Pseudomonadota > Alphaproteobacteria > Alphaproteobacteria bacterium. The sequence continues at coordinate 8,862 of JABIRX010000052.1, forward strand.
ACGACCGTTAAATGGTGTATTTTTAGACTTTGAGTAAAAATCATTTTTATTTATAGTAAACTCAGCATTAATATCTATTACAGTTAAATCTGCAATAGCACCCTTTTTTATCCTACCTCTATCTATATTTATGATATCGGCAGGGTTACAAGTTAACTTTGCCAGTAAATCATGCAAAGATAAGTGCTTATTATGATATAGTTCTAGACTTAAAGGCAATAAAGTTTCTAAACCAACAATACCAAAAGCAGCTTGTTGTAATGATTTATTCTTAGAATCAAAATCATGTGGTGCATGATCTGTCGCTATTGCATCAATAGTTCCGTCTTTTAAAGCTTCTATTAGAGCTGTTCGATCTAATTCGCTTCTTAGTGGGGGGTTCATTTTAGCATCAGTATCATGTTCTAAAATAGCTGCATCTGTTAGGCTAAAATGATGCGGAGAAACTTCGGCTGTAACTGGTAAATTTTCTTTTTTTGCTGCAACTATATATGGCAATGACTCTCTTGCAGATACATGTAATACATGATATTTTCCTCCAGTTAATCTAACTAAATCTATATCTCTTGCAACTATAACTGATTCAGAAACATTTGGTATACCAGACACACCTAATTTTTCTGATATTGCACCTTCATTAATACAGCCTTTATTTGATATATTTAAATCTTCCGCATGCTGAGCAACAACCATATTTAGTGATTTAGCATATTCTAACGCTCTTCTCATTATGTTTGCATTCATAACAGGCAAACCATCATCTGTAAAACCTACGACTAATTCAGACTGTGCCAAAATTGCTAATTCTGCTAAAGTTTCGCCTGCCATAGCCTTAGTTATGGCAGCATAAGTAAATACATTACAATAAGCCTCTTGCTTGGCCTTGTAGGTTAAATATTCTAAGGTCATTTCATTATCAATAACAGGTGAAGTATTGGGTTGACAAACGACTGAAGTAACACCTCCTGCAATAGCCGCCTTACTTCCTGAGATTAAATCCTCTTTATGGGTTTGACCTGGATCTCTAAAATGAACTTGAATATCAATTAAGCCTGGACAAACTATGTTGCCCTTACAATCTATAATTTGAAATTCTCCTTTTTGGTTATATTTACTTAATAAGTCAGCACCAAAATCTATTATTTTGCCAGAATCTATGATTACTTCTCCTTTTTGCTCATATTTGCTTGCTGGATCAATTATAAGGCAATTGCTTAAAATCTTTTTTGCGTTATCTAGGTTATGTGGTTTATTAAATTTAGGCATAATTACATTTTTTCAATATGATATATGTGTTCTTTAGACAACACAATTAAAATTTAACCTAAATTTTTAAATTTAAATTTATATTCATAACCAAAAATTTTAAGTAAAGTTTCTGCATTTTTTAATCTTTTTTTGCTCTCCTCATTATTTGCCTCTAACAAATATTTAGCATCCTGATTAGCAGTTTTTAACAAATCATAATGAGCACTAAGTGAAGCAATTTTAAATTCAGGTAGACCACTTTGTTTAGTTCCCAAAACTTCACCTCCACCTCTTATTTTTAAATCTTCTTCCGCTATTTTAAAACCATCATTGGAATCACGCATAACACTCAAACGATTAAGAGAAGTTTTAGAGATTAAACCTTTATCATAAAGTAAAATACATTTCCCAGCTTTGATGCCTCGGCCAACTCTACCACGCAATTGATGCAATTGCGCAAGCCCAAAATTTTCAGCATGTTCTATAACCATAATTGTTGCATCAACTACATTTACCCCAACTTCTATAACTGTAGTTGAAATAAGAATTTTTATTTTACCTGCAGTAAAATCTTCTAAAATGTCAGTTTTTTCATCTTGCTTCATTTTTCCATGCACAAAGCCAACTTGGTTTGGGAAAATCAAACTAAATTCTTTATATCTATCTTCCAAGTTTGTTAATGATAATAATTCTGATTCCTCAATAAGGGGACATACCCAGTAAATTTTTTCACCTTTTTGTAACGCCCCCTTAATTGCCATAATTATTTCAGGAACCCTGTCTTTTGAAATAATTCTTGTAGTAATATCTTTTCTACCTTCTGGCTTTTGCATTATAGTAGTTACATCTAAATCACCATATAAAGAAAGTGCCAAAGTTCTGGGAATAGGGGTCGCCGTCATTAGTAAGAAATTTGTATTTTCACCTTTCTCTACCAAATTTAATCTTTGTTCCACACCAAATCTATGTTGTTCATCAATTACCACTAAAGCTAAATTTTTAAAATTAATAGCATCATAGATCAAAGCATGTGTACCAATTAACAACTTTATCTCACCATTTTCTAATCTTCTTAAAATTTCCTTTCTTTTTTTACCTTTAACCGCCGCAGTAATAATTGCTACTTCTATATTTAACTGTGAGAAATATTCATTAAAAAAACTCTCATGCTGCTTTGCTAAAACTCCGGTAGGTACCATGAAAGCAGCTTGTTTTCCGGCCTCAATAACATGTAAAATAGCAAGTGCAGCAACAATAGTTTTACCACAGCCAACATCACCTTGTAACAACCTTGTCATTTTGCTTTTAGAAATTAGATCATTTTGTATCTGCGAAACTGCCTCTGTCTGTGCCTTAGTTAGCTCAAAGGGCAATATTCTCAACAACTTCTCTGTTAAAATATTTTTCGCAACTAAAGAACTATCATCATCATTAGTAACATTTACTTTTGCCACACGAAGTGCCAATTGCATAGCAAGCATTTCATCATATGCTAATCTTCTTATAAAATTAGAATCATGTGTAATATCTTCTGCCGATTTTGGATTATGGACCCGCTCTAAAGCTTCATTAAATTTAGGAAACTTAAACTTTTCCACTACATCTTTATCCTGCCACTCTGGTAAGCAATCTAACAAATTAATGGCTTTGCTAACTATTTTTCTATAAGTTGCGGGAAAAAGCCCTTTAGTCATTGGGTAAACTGGCTCTAAATAACTTTTAAAGCTCTCAACTTCATAAATTCTATCTGGATTAATAAAATTTAATTTATCCTTATAAATTGTTGCTTTACCACTAATTATTCTAGCTTGTCCTTCAGGTAAAAGTGATTTTAGGCTATATTTTCTACTATTAAAGTAACTAATGCTAACTTCACATCCCAGAGAGTTAATTGCGTTAACAACATATGGGGATCTATTATATGATTCTTTGTGCGAAACTATTAAAATTTTTGTAGTAACAATCTGATTTGCGACCAAGTCGCTATAATCATCAGTTAGAGCTCTCTTTATAACTGTGTTAGGTAGATGTAAAAGCAGGTCTGACACCTGATCACCAGAAACAAGTTTGGAGATTGTTTTATTTAAGGAAGGCCCAACTCCCAAGATCGAATTTATTTTAGATAATATCTTCATAAGAAATTACCTTATAAACACCTAAATTAACGTGGATAGGGGGCTGTATTAAGCTATTTTTTTGACTGCAGCAACTAAACGACTAACTTTTCTAGAAGCAGTCTCTTTTTTAACTACGCCTTTAGATACACCTTTCATGATTGAAGATTCAGCTTTTTTAAGAGCTGTTGTTGCATCATCTTTCTTTTTTGCTGTGATCGCGTCCATAACTGCTCTTATTGCAGTTCTAATTTGAGACCTTCTTTTTCTATTAACTTCAGTTTTTCTTTCAGTTTGTCTAATTCTCTTTTGTGCCGATTTATGGTTAGCCATTATTTTAAAATATATATTGTTTAATTTAACTGCATTTACTATATATAAACTTATATTTAGGTCAAACAAAAAAATGAATATAGCAATATTACTTGCAGGAGGCAGCTCAACTAGATTTAATTTTAATGTGCCAAAACAATATTGCAAGATTGGGGCAAAATATATAATAGAATATTCTCTATTAGCTCTAAAGGCAAATGTACAAATAGATAAAATTATTTTAGTTACTAACCACCAACATTTAGACTTTTTTCAACCTATTGTAAAAAAGCACAATATTACAAATGTAATAGAAGCTGGAAAAACAAGACAATTATCAGTAAAAAACGCTCTAACTTATGCAAGCAAATTTAAGGTTAAAAATGTTTTAATACATGATAGTGCGAGACCTTTTTTAAACCAAGATTTAATAAATAAGGCTTTTCTAGCAATCGAAAATCATGTAGCTGCTATTCCAGTTTTACCAATATGTGACTCTATTAGGAAAATAAATAAATTATCAAATAAAACTTTAGATCGTAATGAGTTGTTTAAAGTTCAAACACCTCAAATATTCAACTTCTCTAAATTGCTAGAGTGTCACAACAACATAATAGGTCAAAAATATAATGATGATTCGGCCTTAATGGAAGCATGTGGTCATACAGTAAATATTTTTGAGGGTATAGAAGATAATTTCAAACTAACTAACTATCATGATTTGGATAGAGCGAATAAATTAATATCTCCTAAAATTTCTTACAGAGTAGGTAACGGCTTTGATGTACATAAGTTTAGCAACCCTAAAGAAGATGCTACTATCACTTTGGGTGGCATAAAAATCAAGCATAACAAAGACATTATCGCTCATTCAGATGGTGATGTCTTAATACATGCATTAGTAGATGCAATGCTTGGCAGTATCGCATGTGGAGATATAGGAGACCATTTTCCTCCAACCGAAGAGAAATATAAAAACATGTCATCTGAGTTTTTTTTAAATAAAGCAAATGAGATGTTAAACAAAAATAATGCTGAGATTTGTAATATAGACATAACTATAATGTGCGAAGCGCCAAAATTATTTAAATATAAAAATAACATAAAAAATAATTTAGCCTGTATTTTAAAAATCAGCTCTGATAAAATAAATGTGAAAGCTACTACCACTGAAAAATTAGGCTTTTTGGGTCGTGAGGAGGGTATAGCTGTTACAACATCTATTATGGTAAAAAAATATGAGCCTTAAAAAGCAACCACTTAAATTTTCTAGCCCAGCTTTTTTGTTAGCAACCTTATTTGGCCTAGGTAAAATACCAATTATGCCAGGTACATTTGGGTCTTTAGTCGCGGCGGCTGAATTTACTATTTATGTAAAATTATTTAACCTAACCTTAATATCAGCTTATTTAATACATATTGCATTATTTGTGTGCTTAGGTACTTTAGCTACATATTTTTATTGCAAAGACAATTCAAATCAAGACCCTAGTGAAGTTATTATAGATGAATATATAGGGCAATATATCACACAAATATTATGTTTTATATATTGCTCATTTTTTATTCATAATTTAGCAACTTCTTATTATTTGATTATTATAAGCTTTGTATTTTTTAGAGTTTTCGACATTACTAAGCCCTCATTGATAGGCTATTGTGATAAAAACGTAAAAGGTGCGATAGGTGTTATTCTAGACGATATAGTTGCCGCAATAGCTGCTGCAATATGCACAATAGCATTTTTAAGCCTTATAAACATCTTTTTTTATGCTTAAGTTAAAGTATAAATCTTATCTTTTATGTAAAAAACTGAAGCGAGAAAATTTAACTATCTCCTTGGCAGAATCATGTACTGGAGGGTTACTTTCCTCTATTTTAACCTCTTACTCAGGAGCTTCAAGCTATTTTAAAGCTGCGCTAATTGTTTATTCTAACCAAGCAAAAAGTAAATTACTAAATATTGACGAAGCTTTAATTCAGAACAAAGGCGCTGTAAGTGAGTCAGTTGCAATTGAATTATGCAAAAATTTAATAAAACAGCAAAAAACTGACTTAGCTCTTGCAATAACTGGCATAGCGGGTCCTAAAACAGATTTATCAAACAAACCTGTAGGTTTGGTCTATATAAGCTTAAGTAAAAAAAATACCACCATAGCAAAAAAATATAATTTTAGTGGCAATAGAAGTAAAATCAGAAAGTTATCCTGCCTTGCTGCAATTGATTTAATTAAAGAAAATATATAATTTAACCATAAATTTCTTTTGCTCTTGCTTGAAATGACTCAAGCATTTTTTTATAAACATTGTTAAACAAAGCTTTTAACATTAACTGTAGAGCAAAGGATTTTAGCTCAATATCAATAAAGAACTCTAATTCTGTTAAGTTGTTTTTTTCTGTTAACTTCCAGATATTAATTAACCTTTTAAAAGGCCCTTTAACCATTTTTACTTTTATTTCTATTAATTCGTCATTTTTAATAACCTTTATTTCGGAAATATAAGCTTTTTTAAAATGCTTATAATGTACTTCTAGCTCTGCAAAAAAATGCTCTTCTGATTTTTTGTTAATAATTTTACACTTACTACACCAAGGTAAAAATTCAGGATATTTTTCCACATCTAAGATTAATTTGCATAATTCTTCTCTACTATAAGAAAGATTAATAGACTCCTTGTGCGTGGGCATTGAAATTTTATAATTTGAGTTTTATTCTATGCATAATAATTAACATTTAACAATATGGAATTAAAAATTAAAGACATAGCAGACTATCAAGCAAAAACTAAGCTTGCAGAAAGTAACCCAAATAAATTTTGGGCAAATATAGCAGAAAATTTCCACTGGTTTAAAAAATGGAGCAAAGTTTCAAACTGTAATATGCAAAATGCGGATAATAAGTGGTTTATTGATGGTAAAACTAATATTTCTTATAACTGTCTTGACAGGCATCTTGAGGATAAGGCGAAAGAAAATGCTATAATTTGGGAAGCTAATGATCCAAGTGAAAAAAATCGTTATATAACTTACGAAGAATTAGCTAGTGAGACTAAAAAATTTGCTAATTTATTAAGCGCCAATCAAATAAATAAAGGGGATAGAGTCTGCATTTATATGCCTATGATACCTGAGGCTATCATAGCAATGCTTGCATGTGCAAGAATAGGTGCTATTCACTCTGTGATATTTGCTGGCTTTTCTGCTAATGCTCTGGAAGAAAGAATCAATGATTGTGGCGCTAAATTAATAATTACAGCAGATCTACTCAAAAGAGGAAATAAAAATTTAAATTTATTAGATATTGTAAATAAGGCAGTAGAAAATACCAAAGCTGTAAAAAATATCATTCTTTATAAAAGAAGTGATAACTTGGCAAAATCCACAAAAAATATAATTATTTGGCAAGATGAATTAAGTAAATTTACTGAAGATAATAATGCAGAGCATATGGATTCAGAAGATCCTCTTTTTATATTATATACTTCAGGCTCAACCGGAAAGCCTAAAGGCATATTACATAGCATAGGAGGATATATGGTCTATGCTGCATATTCATTCCAAAATGTTTTTCAATATAAGGAAAAAGAAATCTTCTTTTGCACAGCAGATATAGGTTGGATTACAGGACATACTTATATGACTTATGGACCTTTATTATGTGGTGCAACTATTTTAATGTTTGAAGGAGTACCAACTCATCCAAATCCTTCTAGATTTTGGCAAATTATAGAAAAGCATAATGTAAATATTTTTTATACCGCACCTACCGCAATAAGAGCTTTAATGCATCAAGGACTTAAGCATGTGGAAAATTATAAAATGCCATCATTACGCGTTTTAGGCTCGGTTGGAGAACCAATCAATCAAGAAGCATGGCAATGGTATTATGACAATGTAGGTAAGGGTAATTCTCCTATTATTGATAGTTGGTGGCAAACTGAAACTGGAGGTATTTTAATTTCACCACTTGCAAATATTACAGAAAATCCAGCTACATATGCGACAAAACCTTTGCCAGGCATTGAAGTAGCATTACTCAATAATAAAGGAGATGAGATAACCTCTACAGATAAAAATGGAAATTTATGTATAAAAAAACCATGGCCATCAATGTTAAGAACAATATGGGGAGACCATGAAAGGTGCAAAGAAACATATTTTAATAGATTTCCTGGTTACTATTTTGCAGGAGACGGTGCTTATAAATCAAAATCTGGTAATTTTAGAATTACGGGTAGGGTAGATGATGTTATTAATGTCTCTGGGCACAGAATAGGCACAGCAGAGGTTGAGGATGTTATTAATTTACATAATTTAGTCTCAGAATCGGCAGTAATTGGCTACCCTCATGCGATAAAAGGGGAGGCTATTCAAGCATTTGTTATTATCTCTGAAACAGCTAATAATCTTACAGAAGAAATAATCAATTTAATTAAAGATCATATTGGTTCCTTTGCTAAACCTGACAAAATTACTATAGTTTCAGATTTACCTAAAACTAGATCTGGTAAAATAATGCGCAGAATTTTAAAGAAAATTGTTAGCAATTCAAGTGATTACGGCGATATCTCTACTTTAGTTAATCCTAACATTATAAAAGAATTAGAGGAGGCTTTATAATTATTTAATATAACTATTGCATATAATATTATGCACTATATTGTAATCCTGGATTTTTAAGTGCCCTCGTGGCGGAATTGGTAGACGCAACGGACTTAAAATCCGTGGGGCTTTGGCCCTTGCCGGTTCAAGTCCGGCCGAGGGCACCATTATAACAATCATATGCACGAGCAAAAAAAAGCTAAACATAACATAGAAATATCCGACTTAAAAAACCTAGTTAGCGAAGATTTAAAAATCATAGATAACTTGTTGTATAAAATACTTTCAGACAAATCTGATTTAATTCAATTAGTTGTCAAAAACATTTTTAATGCGGGTGGAAAAAGAATAAGACCATTATTAACAATTTTATGTGGAAAGCTTTTTAACTACGAAAAAGAAGAATTATATTATTTAGCATCCGCAGTAGAGCTTATTCACACAGCCACATTATTGCATGACGATGTTATTGACGGTAGCAAATTAAGAAGAGGAAGAGAAACAGCTAATTATCAACATGGTAATAAGACACCTATATTGGTTGGTGATTTTTTATTTGCAGAAAGTTTTAAATATATGGTGAATAGCAAATCATTGGAAGCATTGCAAACTTTAGCTAAAGCATCATCCATAATAACTCAGGGTGAAGTTAAGCAGTTGGAATTAATCAAAAACAAGACTTTTTCATTTAAGCTTTATTTAGAAGTTATTCAGGCTAAAACCGCCGAATTATTTGGCGCTGCTGCAAAGTCTGCTGCTGTAGTTGCAAATAGAAGTGCAAGTGAAGCTAACATCTTGTATGAATTTGCTTTCAATCTTGGCTTAGCTTTTCAAATTATTGATGATATCCTTGATTATAGCTTAGAATCAAAAAATTTAGGAAAAAATATAGGAGATGACTTTTATGAGCAAAAAATCACTTTACCAGTAATTTTATTATATAATAACTCTAGTGATAACGAGAAGCTTGAATTAGAAAATATTTTTAATAGTGAAGAAGCTACCAGAGATAAGCTCAATTATGTTTTAACCGAATTAGAGCATAAGGATATTTTAAAACAATGTTTTAATTATGCTAAGAATCATATTGATAAAGCTCTAAATTTGTTGAATAATTTCCCTGAATGTAAAAGTAGAGAAATTCTAAAAAATATTTGTCATATCACCATTAACCGTAGCTTCTAATATTATTATAAGATTTACATTAATCCTAAATAGTTGAGTTCTTATCAGGCTTTTATTGCTTCAAAACAGCTCTTAAATAACAGTTAAATAATCATAACTAACTTTTTACTATTCAAGTTACAAAGTAAAGTTATTTAACAGCTCAATTTAAATGCTTTCATAAGGATCTTTAAAACATAGTTTTATAAAATAACAAATAAAGCTTATGGATAATTATAAGTTCTTTGCTAATGACTGGTAAATTGAATCATCATCTGGTGTTGCCTGCTTACTCATTTCTTCAAAGCTTGCTTGATCTTGAAAAAAACTAATTTAAAGTTTTTAGCTTGCCTTTTAAGTTGCAAATTATTAGCAAAGATAAAACTTCTTTAGTAAGGCTCTTTTTCAATATAGCTTTACAAAATAACAAATCAAAGCTTGTGGATAATTATAAGATCTTTGCTAATGACTGGTAAATTGAATCATCATCTAGTTTTGCCTGCTTATACATCTCTTCAGGGCTTGCTTGATCTTGAAAAAAATCAGGTAACTTAAAGTTTTTAACCTGCTTTTGATGTTGCAAATTATTAGCAAAGATAAAATTATTTATTTGCGCTGCAAAGCCACCCATAGCACCATCTTCAATGGTTACAATAATATCATGATTAGGAATTCGTGCCAATAAAACATCTTCGTCTAATGGCTTAGCAAAACGCATATCAATAATGGTAGTAGTCAGATTCTTATTTTGTTTTAACCTTTTAGCTACCTTCTTGATAACATCCAACTTAGTGCCAAGAGAAAGAAACAAAATTTTATTACCTTCTGCTATTATATTAGCCTTACCAATTTCTACCTTTTGTGCTTTTTTAAGTGTTAAGCCCGATACTTCACCTCTTGGGTATCTAAAAGCAAATGGTCCATTATTATAATAAGTGCTAGTGTAAATAATATTTTTAAGCTCTTGTTCATCACTTGGGGCTGAGACGATAAAGTTTGGTAAATTTATTAGATAGCTTATGTCAAAACTACCAGCATGTGTCGCACCATCGGCTCCAACTAGGCCGGCTCTATCAATTGCAAACCTCACTGGCAAATTCTGCACTGCAACATCATGAATAATTTGATCATAAGCTCTTTGTAAAAAAGTGGAATATATAGCAACATATGGTTTATAACCATCACATGCAAGCCCCGCTGCAAAGGTTACTGCATGTTGTTCTGCAATACCAACGTCAAAACATCTATGTGGAAATTCTTTAGCAAATAAATCTAAACCAGTACCAGAGGGCATAGCGGCCGTTATTGCGAGTATTTTATCATCTTTCTTTGCAGACTCAATTAGTTGTTTAGCAAAGACCTTTGTATAACTATCTTTACTTGCTTTTTTATTTTGTTCACCAGTTTTAATATCAAATTTAACTACACCATGATATTTATCCTTAGAATTTTCAGCCGGTTTATAACCATAACCTTTTTTTGTTACAACATGAATTAAAAAAGGTTTATCATGCTCTATATTGTTAATATTATCTAATATTTGAATTAAATCACTTAAATTATGACCATCTACAGGACCTATATAGTTTAAACCAAGATGTTCAAATAAATTATTACCACTTATAGAGTCTGTAACAACTTCTTTTGCCCTTTGCTTTGCTATTACCACCGAATTTTTAAGCATTTCTGGTAATTTATCTAATATGTCTTTGGCAAAATTTTTAATAGTTAGGTAGCCATCTGAAGATATTAACTTTGCTAGATAGTTACTTAATGCCCCCGTTGGTCTATCAATAGACATATCATTATCATTTAAAATGATAATTAAATTTTTATGCGCCACATGACCAGCATTATTTATAGCTTCATAAGCCATACCAGCCGACATAGCACCATCACCGATTACAGCTATAGATTTATGTTTGCCCTGCTTTAAATTATTGGCTACTGCAAAACCTAATGCTGCGGAAATTGAGGTGGAGCTGTGCCCAGCTCCAAAAGGGTCGTATATAGACTCTGCTCTTTTTGTAAAACCAGATAAACCATCTTTCTGCCTTATAGTATGCATAAGTTTTTTTCTCTCAGTTATTAATTTATGGGGATAAGCCTGATGGCCAACATCCCATATAATTTTATCATCGGGTGCATTGAAAACATAATGTAATGCTATGGTTAATTCTATTACGCCAAGACCAGCACCAAGATGACCTCCAGTTTTAGAAACAATATTTACAATTTCGTCTCTTACTTCTTCACATAAATTTGTAAGCTCCTCTTTAGAAAGAGCTTTTAAATCTTGAGGTTTATTTATTCTATCTAATATGCTGTTTTCTTGCATTAAATTTTCTTTTTATGTAATCTGTTCATTATGAGCGATAAAAAACAAAATTTCCAGAAAGGATTTAGACAAAAATTCACAAAAGTAAAAACAGCAAAAGGAAGAAGGGCCTCTTCTACTAGGTGGTTACAAAGACAATTAAATGATCCTTTTGCAATCTTAGCTAAACAAGAGAATTATCGCGGTAGAGCTGCGTATAAATTAATTGAGATAGATAATAAATTTCAATTACTAAAAAAATCTAACTTAATCTTGGATTTAGGTTGTGCACCTGGTGGCTGGCTTCAAGTAATAAGAGAAAAAAACAATAAAGCTAAGCTGATAGGCATAGACTTAATTGAAATTGATCCTATGGATGGTGTTGAATTTATCCAGGGTGATTTTACTGAGAATAGCATTAAAGATAAAATATTAGCTTTAACTAATAATAATAAAATAGATTTAATTTTATCAGATATTGCGCCGTCCACATGTGGTCATAAAGATACCGATCATATTAGACTAATTAACATTATTGAAGATATATTATTATTTTTAAAAGCTAATTTAAAAGAAAATGGCAACTTTATATGCAAAGTGTTTTTTGGTAACGAATTAGAACTTTTAAAAAAGGAATATAAAAAATATTTTAAAAAGATAAGCTTTGTCAAGCCAGAATCATCTAGAAAAGAGTCAAAAGAGCAATTTATGATTTGCACCAACTTCAAAGAAGTACCTTAAATTAATAATTTCTCAAAAAGAGTTTGACCTTACTATTTAACAAAATAGAATATGGTTAATTAAAATATAGGATTAATTTGTTGAAAGGATTAAAATCGTTAAATTTATCAGGTAGAGAAACCCTACCTATAATAGAAGGTGGAAAAGGAGTCTCAGTTAGTAATGGAACTAGCGCTGGATATTTTGCCAAATATGGAGCTATTGGAACCTTCTCAGGGGTCAATGCAGATAAAATAGATAAGAATGGTAATAAAGTACCATTAGTCTATAGAGGAAAAACTAGAGTAGAGCGTCATGAAGAATTGATGGATTATTCAATAAATTCAGCAATTGACCAAGCAAAAATCGCAAATGATGTAGCTGGTGGTAATGGCAGAATACATATGAATATGCTTTGGGAAGCAGCTGGTACTGAAAGAATTATTCATGGTGTCATGGAAAAAGCTAAAGGTTTAATACATGGTATAACTTGTGGAGCTGGTATGCCTTATAGGTTAGGACCTCTTGCTGAAAGATATGGTTTTTATTACTATCCTATTGTTTCATCCATGCGCGCATTTAGAGCTTTGTGGAAAAGGTCATATCAAAAGCATGCTGAATTTTTAGGAGGTGTTGTATATGAAGATCCATGGAAAGCTGGTGGTCATAATGGTTTATCTAATGCTGAAGATCCACATGTAGCTGAGGATCCATATCCAAGAGTTGCTGAAATTAGAAAATTTTTAAATGAAATAGGACAAGAGCATACACCTATTATCATGGCAGGTGGTGTTTGGCACATTGAAGATTACAGTGATTGGCTTGATAATAAAGAAATTGGCAATATAGCTTTTCAATTTGGCACTAGACCAATAGTTACAACAGAAAATCCGGCTCCAAAAAGCTGGAAAGACAAATTATTACAACTAACAGAAGGTGATGTATTTTTAAATCGTTACAGCCCTACAGGTTTTTATTCCTCTGCAGTTGATAATAACTTTATTAAAGAGTTACGTGGTAGATCAGAAAGACAGGTTGCTTATTCAAGTAAAGCTGAAAATGGTTTTTCCGCAGATGTAAAATATGGTGCAAGAGGAAGATCTATTTATGTTCACCCTGATAATTTAGAAAGTTGTTTAGGCTGGATAAAAGAAGGTTATACGGAAATATTAAAAACTCCTGATGAAACTGCTATATTTTTAACTAAAGAAAAAGCTTACGAAATCAACAAAGACCAAATTGATTGTATGGGTTGCTTAACTGCATGTAAGTTTAGTAATTGGTATAATAATGAAGAACATAAATTCACTACAGGAAAAAAGCCAGATCCAAGAAGCTACTGTATCCAAAAAACTCTAAAAAATATTATCACTGAAGGTGATGTTGATAATGAGCTAATGTTTGCAGGGCATAATGCTTTTAAATTTGCTAAAGATTCCTATTATGATAATGGCTTTATACCCACTACAAAACAATTATTAGAGCGTATTATGCAAGGAAAATAATTTTTCGACTGCGTACTTAGACAAAATAAGCTTAGTTGTATTTTTCAATATTATGTAAATTACAGCTAAGCTTTTTTCTCTACTCAAAACCACAAAAGTAATCTTAATAGAGACTTTATTAATAACAGCTTAACTTCTATAAGCTCATATAAATTAAATAATCCAACTAAAAGATTATCATTTAGATTCTATTTTTTTTTACAGTTAATATATTAATATTTATAGCATAATTACTATAAGTTTATCACTTTAGCATTAGTCAAGTTTTGCAAGCAATTACATTTAAAAATATCATATAAAGTTAATTAAATATCTTCAGCTTAAATTTTTGATTATAAAAATAGAGCAAAAAAACTCTAAACAGATAGATATTACCTAGCATTATAATTTATTTATTTTTTTGTCTTTATTAGTCCTATCATCTTTTACTATCTAAATTTCATCCACAATTTTTGTTTATCTAGATAAGCTTATGATTGCAAAAATATAATATAACTGCAAAGTCAATATATTAATAAAATTTTACTTTTTGCACTTATATTTATTTCTCACACTTCATTTTTTAAAATGACTATAATCTTCTTCTTTTTAGATAAATTATTAACATCAGAAAATTTATTAATGTAAAAAGCAGAACCGGCAAATTACGATATTGGTTAAATATTGTTCTTTCTGTCAATTTGCTTGGTAGGCTTACTTGCTTTACCATTTCCTCATCATTAAAGCTGATACTATCAATTACATTACCAAAACTGTCTGTAACAGCTGTTACCCCATAATTTGCGACTCTTACTAAGGGCTTACCTTCTTCTATTGCTCTCATTCTAATTAAATCAAAATGCTGCCATGGTGCTACAGAGATATTTATGTTATTAACTTTCCTAGTAAACCAAATGTCATTAGTAATATTAATTAGAAAATCTCCTTCTTGATTAAATCTACCAGAGAATATGCCATCATAACAAATTAATGGTACAGCTTTTAATTTATCTTCAATTGATAATAATGGATATGGTTTAATGCCGGCAGTAAAGCCACTACTTGCAACTAAAACAGGTAGCATCTTGAAGTATGGATTATATTCTCCAAAAGGGACTAAGTTTAATTTGTCATAATAATCCTTAACCTTGGCATTTTTAGAAATGACAAATAAACTATTATAGAATTTGTAATCACCTTCATTTAGTTTAGCTCTTGGCGATGCTAAAATGATGTTCTCATATTTTCTGTTACTATGCTCCAATATATATTCAAAAATAGGGTTGTGATTTTCATATGTTGCATAAGGAATCATAC
This sequence comes from Alphaproteobacteria bacterium, assembly GCA_018667735.1. NCBI lineage: Bacteria > Pseudomonadati > Pseudomonadota > Alphaproteobacteria > Alphaproteobacteria bacterium. Next base: position 24,141 of record JABIRX010000052.1, read on the forward strand.
CTTCTGCTAAAATTGCTAAATCACTTTTTTTAGCAACATTTATGTTTGCGATGATTTTATCTACATTATTTTTTATTACCTCTTGGTCAAAACCATGATGAGTTTTCATATTTGTATGAATTAATGATATTGTGAAGTCATTATCTTTTTGTTGATTTTTAACTAAATGATTAAAACCATAATAGTTTAGTGCACCTAATATTATTACAAAGGTGAAAACACTACAAAAAATATGCTTTAACTTCCTAAATTGATATAATAAAGCGGGTAGGGTAAAGACATATATGGCAATTATTGTTAAACCATACACACCAAATATTGAAGCTGATTGAACTATAATTTTATTATAAAAAAAACTGTAACCCATTAAGTTCCATGGTAACCCTTGTAAATTTACCAAAGGTATGATATTTGCTCGCAAAATCTCGTGTAAAAAATAAAAAAAGCTAAAGAAAAAATAGAACTCTAATAATGAAAGTTTATATCTAAATTTTAGATAAGGTAAAATTGTTAAAAATAACAATGAAAATAAAGCAAGAAAAATAGGTATAAGCACAAAAACTATAGGAAAAAAATAAATATAGTTTTTGTTGATTAAGAATGAAAATGAAATCCAATAAAAATTGCTTAAGTAAAAACCTACGAAAAAATAAAAACTATTATTATAAAATTCTTCAAGAGATTTAGTTTTATATAACGCTATAACAAAGATAGAGAAAATAAAAAAACCTACAAAAAACAGATAAAAAGGCGAAAATAATAATACAGTTAGTAAACCAAGAAAAAGTAAAAATAATGAATTCTTTTGCGGTTTGAAAAATTCTATATATTTTTTACTAATCATTATTAGGTAATTCTATTATTACTTTTTTAATATATCTACTTGCAGCGTCCTTAATATGAAACTTAATTCCAAAATTATGCTTAATGATTTCTCCAGTTTTTGGGATTTTTTGTGAGATTGAGGCTATTAAACCTCCTAAAGTATCATAATCATCTTCTTCTTTATCATCAGAATAAAGTTTTATTTTAAGCTTTTCTTCAATATCAATTATTCTTGCTCTTGCACTTACTTCAAAAAAATTTGATTCTAGTGAAATAATTTCATTTTCTTCAACTTCTCCAACAATTTCATCCATTAAGTCTTCCATTGTTATTAAACCGTCAGTACCGCCATACTCATCTACCACTATAGCTAATCTTGTACTAACATTTCGCATTTTATAAGCAAGATCAACAATCTTCATAGAAGGTGGAACAAATAATGCTTTACGCGTTAATTTTTCTATTTTTATTTCTTTGCTTGCCTCGAAATATGGCAAAATATCTTTAATATGAACAAATCCTTTTATATTATCTAGATTTTCATCAAATAATGGAATTCTCGTATAACCCTTATTTAAGAATAATTCTTTCAATTCTGCTAGATTAGATTTTACATTGATTGCAACAATATCAGACCTAGGTACCATTACCTCTTCTACAATTGTATCTGTAAAGTTAACCGCATTTAGCAATATCTCTTTTTCTTCAGCGCCAATTTTTTGTGATTCATTCTCTTCAACATAATCGACAATAGTGTCGGATAGCGAAGTCTTATCTTTTTTGCCAAAAAACAACTTTATAATATTAAACTTCTTTTTAACTTTTCGGGGAACACCCGTTTCTCCTGAACCTTCTTCCATCCTCATTTTTAGTAATTATTAATATAATGTAACATGTTTTTTTTAATCTTCATATGGATTTTTTATATCAACTTCAGCTAAGACTTTAGTTTCTAGACTTTCCATTTTAATTGCATCGTCTGAATTAATATGATCATAACCAAGCAAATGTAAAAAACCATGTATAAATATGTGACTTAAATGATTAACAAAACTCTTATTTTGACTAAGTGCTTCCATTAATATTTTTTCTTCAGAAATAATAATATCACCTATATATTTAGCAGTTAAACTTTCTTCAACTATGTCAGTAGAAAATGACAAAATATTAGTGTCTTTATTAATATTTCTAAATTGATGATTCATTTTTTTAATATAAGCATTATCCGAAATCATCACTGATAACTCAATATTATTAGAATTATGTAATTCGGGAACATGCTTTTTAAGTGGCTTTAGAAGATGTTTATAAAAATCAGAATCTATCTTACTATCTTTATAGTGATTAAATAGCTCAATATTAATCATTTATAATAATTCTCCAGTAAGACTATGCGGGGTGGATTTAGTGATTTTTACCTTCTTAATTTGACCAATCAAATTAATATCACCACCTTCAATAAAGACTGCCTGAAGTTAGGGGCTTCTTCCCATGATCTTATCGCCTTGCTTCCTTTCAAATAAAACTTCTAGCTCAAGGTTTTGCATTGATTTATTAAATGAATATTGCTGTTCATTTAGCAGATTTTGTAAGCGTTTCAATCTTTCAGCCTTAACATCTTCGGCTACCTTATTGTCATATAATTCTGCAGGTGTTCCTGGTCTTTCACTAAATTTAAAAGAATAACAACCTGAATATTTTATGGTTTTAACTACCTCTAATGTTTTTTCAAAATCTTCTCCTGTTTCTCCAGGAAAGCCAACTATAAAATCAGATGAAAACGCTAAATCTGGCCTTGCTATTCTTAGCTTCTCTATAATTTTAATATATTCAGCGCAACTATGTTTTCTATTCATAGCCTTTAGGATACTATCTGATCCAGACTGAACTGGTAAATGCAAATAAGGCATTAGCTTCTTGCATGTAGCATGAGCCTCATAAAGATCATCATGCATATCGCTTGGATGAGATGTAGTGTACCTAATTCTTTTTAAACCTTCTATTTTATCTAGCTTTTTAATTAATTGACCTAGGTTTATGTTATCACCATTCTGATCAACTCCATGATAAGCATTTACATTTTGCCCAAGCAACATAATTTCTAAAGCACCAGAATCCACTAATTTTTTTGCTTCATCTATGATTTTATCCACAGGTCTAGAAAACTCTGCACCTCTAGTATAGGGCACAACACAATATGTGCAGAATTTGTCACAGCCTTCTTGCACAGATAAAAAAGCAGAAATATTTTTATTTACTCTATTTTGTGGCAATAAATCAAATTTTTCCTCTTCAGTAAAATCCAGATTTACTTTGTCTATTTTTTCTTGATTATTTATTTTTTTTACCATCTGTGGTAAATTATGGTAAGATTGTGGACCTACCACAATATCCACAAAAGGTGCTCTTTTAATAATTTGCGATCCTTCCGCTTGAGCTACGCAACCTGCAACTGCAACAACCATTTTCTTGCCAGCTAATTTTAACTCTTCTTTCTTAATCCTTATTTTTCCTAATTCAGAATATATTTTTTCTGCTGCTTTTTCTCTAATGTGACAAGTATTTAAAATAACTAGATCAGCATTACTGTAATCACTCTTTATATTGTAGCCAAAAGGAGTAAATAACTCTTTCATGCGCTCAGAGTCATAGGCATTCATTTGACAGCCATAAGTTTTTATATATAACTCTTTATTGGCTAAAGTTGTATTATCCATGTTTCTTTTCCTTCTTATCTAATGAAGTTGCATAAAGCTCTAACCTATGATCCACTAATTTGTAGCCTAATTCTTCAGCTATTTTACTTTTCAAATTCTCTAAAGATTCATCATGAAATTCTATGATTTCCCCCGTATGTATGTCTATTAAATGATCATGATGATCGTCAGATACTAATTCATATCTTGATTTTCCATTTCCAAAATCATGCTTTTCTATGATACTAGCTTCTTCTAACAGTTTCATTGTTCTATATGTTGTTGCTATGCTTATTTTGTTATCATATTTTTTTGCGCGTAAAAAGACCTGATCAACATCTGGATGGTCGTCTGACTCCGCAATTGCTTCGGCAATTATTCTTCGTTGTTCTGTAATCTTGATATTGTTATCTTTACAATATTCTTCTAGTTTTTTAGTTATTTTATTAGTCATTATAATAAGTTATTTAGTTTGCTATATAACATATCAATTTCAAAATTATGACCAAAATGGTCAATAAATTCACCTTCCTCATTTAAGAGATATATAAAGCTAGTGTGGCTAATGGTAAATTTATTTTTTTCAACTTCTACTTCTTCAGCATAAATCCTATATTTTTTAGCTACATTATTAATAGCTTCTTTTGAACCTGTAAGTCCAGTGATAGGAGCCAAATAACTTTGCAAATAGTCATTTAATACTGGTATGGTATCTCTTTTAGGGTCTATAGTTATAAAGATTATGTTTAATTTTTCCTTTTGTGCTTTAGTTAACTTCTCATATGTTATCGACATATTATTTAAGCTAGTAGGACAGATCATTTCACAATTAGTGAAACCAAAAAAAACTAAACTATATTTATTCTTAAAATCTGCTAAAGTTTTTGTCTCGCCATATTGGTTAACCAAATTAAAATTTCCGCCAATAGCTAGACTTTTTTCTGTATTCTCTGGTTTTGTTGCAAAAAAAATAAAAATAGAGGATATTAAGAATATACTAATTATATATTTTATTTTGCTCTTTGGTGATTTCAACATAAATTAATTGCTAAATAATATGGTTAAGTTTATATTACAGCCCGATAATGTAACACAAAATAGTTATGAGTAAAGAAGATTTGGAAATGAACAAAGTAGCCGCCTCAATATTACTTGCAGGTGTGATTGCTATGTTGTCAGCTTTTGCCACAAATATAATGTATGAGCCAAACTCTCCTTATATAGAGCAAAAAAGAGGTTACAAAATAGATGTTGTAGAAACTAATACAAAAAAAGCTGCAGAAGAGGAAGAAATTGACATAGTAGCTCTTTTAGCTTCAGCCGACATCGCTAAAGGTCAGAAAACTGCAAAAAAATGTGTAGCATGTCATTCTTTTGACAAAGGAGGTGCCAATAAAGTAGGTCCAGCTTTATGGAATTTAGTAGGTAGGCCTATAGCTTCATTAGATAATTATACATATTCAGATGCTTTAAAAGCTATAGATAAAAATTGGACTTATGACGAGTTATTTGCTTTTATAAAAGCTCCTAAAAAATACGCAAAAGGTACTAAAATGTCTTTTGCTGGTATAAGAAAAAATAAACAATTAGCAGATTTATTGTTATATTTAGGGTCCAAAAACGACAACCCACCATCTTTACCTCAATAACATAATTTTTACTTCATTAGAAAATTTATTATATGAATTTATCACGATTGTATATTTTCATATTCTCAATTATCTTGAATTCTAATTTAGCTATTTCTGCAAATCACGCAATATCTTTAACTAGCGATATAAAATATCAGAAAAACTTTTCTAATTTTGACTATGTAAATATACAGGCGCCAAAAAAAGGTAAGCTTCATATAGGTGTAGTAGGTAATTTTGATAATATAAATAACAATATATTAATGGGTAGTTCCGCAGAGGGTTTAGCTCTAACTACAGATAGCTTATTTACGAAATCTATTGAGGAAATTGCAACTACCTACAATTTACTGGCAGAATATTTTCATATTGACAGCCCAAATAATAGAGTAATATTTAAGATTAGAGAGAAGGCCAGATGGCATGACAGCACAAAAATAACTAATGAAGATCTTCTCTACACATACAATACACTAAAAGAGCAGGGGCACCCATATTACAAAATTATTTTAAATAAAGTTATTAAGGCAGAGCTATTAGATAACAATAAAATAGCATATTATTTAAGTGATATTAATAATGTAGATTTAATTCAACAAATTGGCTTGCTTCCAGTTTTGGCAAAAAAATATTATGAAAATAACGAATTTAATAAAATTACGCTAAAACCACAACTTGGCAGTGGGCCTTATAAAATAAAAGAAATCAAAGCAGGTAAATATATTATTTATGAAAAATTTGATAATTACTGGGCTAAAAACTTGAATGTTAATATTGGTAGATATAATTTTAAACAAATCAAATATAGCTATTTTCGTGACGCTAATATAGCCGTACAAAATCTTAAAGCGGGGAGTTATGATCTTAGATATGAGAATATAGCGAAGAATTGGGCAAATAATTATGACAATAACTTTCTTGATAATTTAAATTACTCTAAAGAACTTATTGCACATGAGATACCAACAGGTATGCAATGTTTTGCTCTTAACCTGCGCAAGGAGAAATTTCAGCATAAAAAAGTTCGCGAAGCATTAAACTTAGCTTTTGATTTTGAATGGACCAATAAAGCTCTTTTTCATAATAGCTATGAAAGAACAAAAAGTTTTTATTCAAATTCTCCTTATGTAGCTAAAAATAGTTTAAATAAATATCAAATATCATATTTAAAAAAAATATCAGCAGAAGACTATATAAGTGAATATCTATACACACCAGCAAAAACTGCCGGTAATGGTAATAATAGAACCAATCTACTCAAAGCGCAGAAATTACTTAATGAAGCAGGCTGGACAGTTAAAAACTTTAAATTAACCAATGCAAAAGGTGATGTTTTCAAGTTGGAGTTTTTAATTACAAGCCCCTCATTTCAAAGGGTAATTTTACCTTATATTAAAAATTTAAAAAAGCTGGGTATCGAAGCAAAAATAAGAATGGTTGACTATAGTAATTACCAAAAATCTTTAGAAAACTTTAACTATGATATTACCGTTTATGCATATCCTGGTGTTAAGATTCCTGGAAATGAACAGTTAAATTTTTGGCATTCAAAATATGCTAATCTTAATGGTAGTAGGAATATTTCTGGTATAATAAATCCAATTATTGATAAAATTACAGAAGATATAATAGAAGCAAAAGATTATAACAAAAAAAAAGATTTAGCTCAGTTGTTAGATAGGGTTTTACGCAATAATATATATGTCATACCTCATTGGAACATAAAAAATCATCGGATAATTTTAAATAAAAACATAGCAAGGCCAAAAATCAATACCTCTTATGGCTTAGACATACATAGCTGGTGGAAAAAAAATTAAACCTTTGAAATTGACGTGTTTTTATTTACTGCAACATTGAGTGCTAATGCTATTGTAATCATGGAAACAATTAATATCGTACCACCATAAGAAATAAAAGGTAAAGGCGCCCCTACAACAGGAATTAAACCCATAATCATAGCTAAATTTATTAGGAAGTGAAAAAACAAGAATGAACAAAGCCCAATTACTATATATTTGCCAAATAAAGATTTACAATCTAATGAGATCTTTATTAAACGTGTAAAAATATAGCAATATAAAAATAATATAAAAGAAGTACCAATAAAACCAAATTCTTCTGCTATTATAGTAAAGATAAAGTCAGTCTCTCTTTCAGGTAAAAAATTTAACTGACCCTGAGTACCAGATAAAAAACCTTTACCAGTAAAACCACCAGAGCCTATAGCAATTTTTGATTGTATTATGTTATATCCAGAGCCTAGTGGGTCACTTTCTGGATTTAAAAAAGTAAAAACTCTTTGCTGTTGATATGCCTTTAAACTTGTCCAAAGAAAGGGGATAGCTATTAAAATTGAAGCAGCAGAAATTACAAACTTCCAAATAGAAACACCAGCTATAAAAAAAATTACAATTGCAAGGGATAGCAAAATCAATGATGTGCCTAAATCTGGTTGCTTTATAATCAAAAACATTGGTACCAAAGTCATCAAAATTGGTAAAATCAAAAAAACAACATTACCTATTTTATAAATATGTAAATTATGAAAATATTTTGCTAATGCCAAAACTAATGTAATTTTCATGAACTCTGAAGGCTGTAGATTCATAAAACCAAGGTCTATCCATCTTTTTGCACCCATAGCAGCATGACCAGAAAATAGCACATAAATTAACATCGCTAAACCTGCAATATAAAACAAATATGAAAATTTATATATTATTCTTAGATCAAGAAAAATTATAACAAAAAAAATAGGAAGAAAAATTAGAAATCTTTTTAATTGAGAACTAGCCCAAGGATTAAAGTCACCACTATTAGCCGAAAACAATGTTAAAATTCCAATTGCAAATAAAATAAGTACTGCAGCAATTAACTTTAAATCTAAATTTTTCCA
>JABIRX010000053.1 GCA_018667735.1 Alphaproteobacteria bacterium
CTTTCTTGGCTTCTCTCACACGCTCAAACTGCCCAAGGTTACTCATTCTGCTTTCAGATCTAGATCTTGCACTTCTTCCACTACCTTCAGTTATCACTGAACCACCAACAGGTTCGCCTCCTTGTGCTGCTGAGCCGCTAGATCCAACGCTAGTGTCAGCCGATGATGCTGCTTCTTCCCCCTTTTCTGGTGCTCCATTCTTTGATTCTTCTTTAGATCGCGATGATTGTGGCATCTCTGACTTGCTCCTTCTACGAGATGCAACTGCAGTAGAAGAATTGATGCTAGGTGAATCTGATCCAGAATCACTACTAGGCGAAGCGGTTCTAGGAGGCAAAGCCTTAAAACTCTTTTGTAGCTCGGCATAAACAATCTTTTCTGCTAAGGTTAGTTTTGGTAGTTCAGTTAGTTCTGGTAGTTCAAATGGAGGAATTTCACTAAAACTTATTTTTTCTTGAAAATCTAATCCTAATTGTTGTGACACGGAAGTTACAAATTCTCTATATTCATCATTTTTCCCATATGATTTTAATTCAAAACAATCTCTTACAACAGCTATTTTACGCCAATCATCTACATATTTCTTATAGCTTTCTTGAACCTCAGTTACTTTTTGCTCACTTCCTAGCTGCTCAAATAATTTTAATCTAAGACTTATTTCTGAAATAATATAATGATCACTTGCTTCTGGTGCTACCGCTTCTTCTGATGCTGCCTCCCCTTTTCGTGATATGCTATTTAAAAAATTAAGTTTTTTCTGCATTCTAAACATATAAAACTCTAAATCTTTGAGCTTTTCCCCCATGCTAAACTCATGCCTATCTCCCCTAGAAGCACCTGCTTTCAAAAAACTATGGCTACAATGCACACCTTCTATTTTACCCTCTTCTCGTCTAATAAGTAGAACATCTTCTACACTAGTGCTATTATCTACACCAGTATCTAACCCTCTGTCTCGTGCAATTTCTTGTAATGATTCCAGTTTTGGTTTACATTGTGTAATAATCTCATCAAGATCATAATTTACACTTTCACTCTTACGAAATCTAAAACTTTTTCCAATGCTTTTTAAATGTCTCGCCAAATCTTGAAGCTCAATAACAGAGCGATAAGCATTGTTGTATAATCCTGCTGCATATTCTAGTGCTGCTGCCTTATCTGCTTCTGCCTTTGCTGCTGCTGCTTCTCTTTCTCTTGTTAGTTCTAGTGCTGTTGCCTGATCTGCTTCTGCCTTTGCTGCTGCTTCTTCTAGTGCTGCTGCCTTATCTGCTTCTGCCTTTGCTGCTGCATCTTCAGCTTCAGTACATTTTTCAAATAATGAACGCTGAGCTTGTCTGATTTTATTTAACTTATTAAGCAATGATTTAAAAGCTCTATCTTGTTTTTCAGTATTTATAGCAAGCTGCTCAGCTGCTGATCCAGATCCTCTATTACTTACACTTTTTGGCATTAATCCTCCTTTAATGTCGTTAAATAATTTCTAAATATTTACGAAGAAAAACAACTTATACTAGGTTTTTAAAGTAAAACTCGCTTTTTTTAGCTTTTTTGTATATATTTAGCAATTTCTTTTACTATAATAACATATTTTTATCTTATTACAAAGGTTTTTATGTATTAAATATAATTAAAATTTAAAATAGAGGGGTTGCATCAATAATTTTTATAAATAAAATAGAATAAAATTTACTTGGTTTCAGTGCAAAATAAAAAATTATTACTACTTAGCTTAATATTAGCTTTTATTACAGCCTGCTCAAATAACAATAATAATAACTTTAGCAAATATAAAAATAAATTACAGCAACAAACTATAAAACTAGGCTATAATGTAGAATTTACTAATAATATCTTTAGTAAAATTCATTTTGATGACTCATATAGTTTTAACGATCAAAAACAATTTACTAAAAAACAAAGCTTTAACCAATATTATAACAATGCTGTAAATAATCTGCGTATTAAAAAAGCCAAAAATAAATTACAAGAACATCATAACTTGCTTAATAATATTTTCACAAAATATCAGGTGCAACCAGAATATATTATAGCGTTATTTGCGATTGAAAGTAATTTTGGGACAAAAACGGGCGATTTCCCTGTGCTAAATTCATTATTTAATTTAGCCTATGAAGGAAGAAGGAGAAAGTTTTTTGAATATGAGTTTTTTGCCGCACTAAAATTAATTAAAGAAAATAAGCTCAACCCTAATAAATATGAAGGCTCATGGGCAGGAGCAAGCGGTCAATGTCAATTTATGCCCTCTACCTATCTTAAATATGCTTCAGACTATAACCTTGATGGAAAAAGAGATATCTGGCATGATAAAGAAGATGTTTTTGCCTCTATCGCAAATTATCTACATCAGATAAATTGGAACCCAAACTTACCCTTTGGTTACGAAATAATTGCAAGCCCTGAATTAATCTCTTATAGCAAAAAAATAAAAAATAAAAAAATCTCTCTAGCAACTCTTACCAAAAAATTTCCCATCAACATAATCCAAAAAACTAAATTCAATCAAATTGAATTAACAGAAAAAGTTAATTTAATTACCTATGATGGAAGATTATTTATTTTATTTAATAATTTCCATGTCATAAAAGAATGGAATAATTCTAATTATTTTGCCCTTACTATTGGCTTACTTGCAGAAAAAATAAAATGATAAAAATTTTTTTAACTATAATAATCTTATGCTCATCTAATCAGCTGCATGCTGCTTATAAAGGGCATTTTAAAATAGGTAAACCATATCAAATATTTGATCAATGGTATTACCCAGAAGCTAATGTAAATTACGAAGAAATCGGAGTAGCCTCTTGGTATGGACCTAAATTTAATCGAAAAAAAACTGCAAATGGTGAAATATTTAAAAAACATCACATTAGTGCAGCTCATCCAACCCTACCCCTTCCCTCAATTGTAGAAGTGCTAAATCTAGAAAATGGTAAAACTCTTATAGTCAGAATAAATGATCGAGGACCCTTTGCCAAAGACCGCATAATTGACCTGTCCGAAAAAGCCGCTAAAAAATTAGAATTTAAAGAACAAGGTACCACCCTGGTAAAAGTAAATTTTCTTAAAAAAGAAACTAATGAACTTCATCAAAAACTTTTTGGTAAAATTATGCTAAAAAGTCACCCAGAAAATATAGCTGAAAACCACTCTTTAAGTGAAGCAAATAAATTATAACCATATGCAAAAATATTTTATAACCAGTACTGGTACAGAAATTGGCAAAACTTACTTTATTTGCTCCCTGATTAAAAAATTAATTGCAGAAAAAAATACAGTTAAAGCTATAAAGCCAATTATTACAGGACTTGATTTTTCAGAGCTAACAAATTCAGATTCAGCACAAATTTTAAACTCTCTAGGGCAAAAAATTACTAAAGAAAATATCTTAAATATCTCGCCTTTTTATTATAATGTTGCAGACTCACCAGATAGTGCCGCCCTAATTCAAGCAAAAAATTATTTAAATTATAATAAAATTTTAGATTTTTGTAGCTCGTTTCTAAATAATCATAATAAAGATTACGCCCTAATAGAAGGAATTGGAGGTATTATGGTGCCTATAAATCAACATAAAACCATTCTAAACCTTATTAAAGACCTTAATATTGAAATTATTCTAGTAATCGGTAATTATCTAGGCTCTAGAAGCCATAGCCTTAATGTTATTGAACTTTGCCAATTACATAATATTAAAATTCATAAAATTATGCTAAATAACTTTCCTAATGATTTAACTAATGCACAAAATATTCAAAAATCTTTGACCAACTTTTATGCAAACCAAATCGATATTTTTAACTAATTTAAAAATATTTTAGCATAGGTTAAGCAAAATTAACTAACTTAAATTATGCTAAAATAGCACTTATTACTTTAAATTTCTAAGACTAAATCAAATTTAAATATAAATTAAATAGTAAAATATCTTGTATTTTTAACTAAATTATAAATTCTTAATTAATTTTTCAGCTATCTGTATAGTGTTTAAAGCTGCTCCCTTTCTTAAATTATCTGCAACACACCAAAAAGCCAAACCATGCTTTACAGTTGGGTCAATACGCACACGCGAAATATATGTGGCATCTTCTTTGACCACTTCAACCGGTGTAATATAACCACCATCTTCCCTGCGATCTGCCAGCATAATACCCTCAGCTGACTCAAAAGCATCATAAGCTTGTGTCAATGAAATTTCATCTGCAAACTCAACATGTATCGCTTCAGCGTGACCAACAAAAATTGGACATCTAACACATGTTGCCACAACCTCTATGTCATCCGATAAGATTTTTTTAGTTTCATGCATCATTTTCCACTCCTCCTTAGTGAAACCATCATCCATAAAAACATCTATGTGAGGTATAACATTAAAAGCTATCTGCTTAGTAAATTGTTTAGGAGCTCTTTTATTATTCATAAATATATCCTTACTTTGACTGTAAAGCTCATCCATTGCAGCTTTACCAGCACCAGACACAGATTGATAAGTACAAACTACCACTCTTTTTATTTTAGCTACATCATGTAATGGTTTCAAAGCTACCAACATTTGAATAGTAGAACAATTTGGGTTTGCAATTATGTTTTTCTTTTTATATTGCAATATAGCCTCAGGATTTACTTCTGGCACTACTAACGGCACATCTTCATCCATACGAAAAAATGAAGTATTATCTATTACCACGCAACCAGCTTTAGCAGCCTTAGGTGCATATTCTTCAGATACTGCAGAACCTGGTGAAAATAATCCTATATCTGCTGTGCTAAAATCAAAATCATCAATCGCAATAACTTTGATTTTTTTTCGCCCAAATAAAACATCCTTGCCCCTAGAACGCTCTGACGCTAAAGGGTAAATTTCTCCTACTGGAAAATTACGCTCATAAAGTAAATTTAATAACTCCCTGCCAACATTACCAGTTGCACCAGCTATACAAATATTATATTTTTTATCCATTTTATACCTAATTATTTAAGCTATTTTCGCGTAATGCGCACTTGAATCTAGCTCTTCTTCTATTCTAATTAATTCATTATATTTAGCAGTACGATCAGATCTTGATAGTGAACCTGTTTTAATTTGTCCACAATTAGTTGCAACCGCAATATGGGCAATAATAGTGTCCTCTGTTTCACCAGATCTATGTGATAATACCGCACTATAACCAGCTTTATGCGCTATTTCAATTGCACTTAAAGTTTCACTTAAAGTACCTATCTGATTAACTTTTATCAAGATACTATTAGCCATAACTTGCTCTATACCCTTTTTTAAAATTTCTGGGTTAGTCACAAATAAATCATCTCCAACTAATTGGATTTTACTTCCTAATCTTTTTGTTATTTTCTGCCAGCCCTCATAATCATCTTCAGCCATCGCATCTTCTATAGAAAAAATAGGATATCTAGCTACTAAATCTTCGTAATATGTGATTAATTCGTCATTTGTTAAAATCTTACCCTCTCCAGCTAGATTATATTTACCAGCTTGATAAAATTCAGTAGAAGCTGCATCTAAAGCAATTGCAACCTCGCTGCCAGCTTTATAACCAGCTGAGTCGATAGCCTTTAATACATAATCTAACGCTTCATCAGTCGAAGCTAAATTTGGCGCAAAACCTCCCTCATCTCCTACCGCAGTATTGTGACCATCTGCTTTAAGTAATTTTTTTAAATGATGAAAGATTTCTGCACCAACTCTTATTGCATCACTAATTGAATGTGCCGCAATTGGCATAATCATAAATTCTTGGATATCAATCGGATTATCAGCATGAGCACCCCCATTTATAATATTCATCATAGGAACAGGCATTTTATTAGCTTGCTTACCTCCCAAATACTCATATAAAGGTTGTTTTTTGCTCGCACTACACGCTTTAGCATAAGCAAGAGAAACTCCCAATATGGCGTTTGCACCAATTCTACTTTTATTAGCTGTTGCATCTAAATCTATCAATTTCTGATCTAGTTGCTTTTGCTGATAAGCTGGAAAATCTTGCAATGCTTCTTGTAATTCATTATTTACATTTGCAACTGCCTGTAAAACTCCCTTACCTAAATATCTATTTTTATCTTCATCACGCAATTCACATGCCTCTAAACTTCCAGTAGATGCGCCACTTGGTACTGCCGCCCTACCAAAAGAACCATCCTTTAAATATAAATCTACTTCTACAGTTGGGTTACCCCTTGAATCTAAAATTTCTCTCGCTTTAATTTTTGCTATTTCTGTCATGTTATTATAAAGATTTAGTTATTTTATCAATTGCAGTTACTTGCTTTAAAAAATCATCCAATGATGCTAATTCTAGCATACATGGTCCATCACTTGGCGCATTATCTGGGTCTTCATGTATTTCCGTAAATAAACCTGCAACACCTACTGCTATTGCTGCTCTAGCCAAGGTTCTAACAAAATGTCTTTGCCCACCAGAGGCACCACCTAAACCACCCGGCTGTTGAACTGAATGGGTTGCATCAAAAATTACTGGATAACCAGTTTCGGCCATAATAGCTAAACTACGCATATCTGATACTAAATTATTATAACCAAAACTTGCGCCTCTTTCAGTTAGTAAAATGTTTTTATTACCAAAATGCTCCATTTTATTAACTACATTTTGCATGTCTTGTGGAGCCAAAAATTGACCTTTCTTAATATTTATTACTTTACCAGTTTCTGCTGCCGCCTTTAATAAATCAGTTTGACGACATAAAAATGCTGGAATCTGCAAAATATCAATTACATCATTACTACCCACCAATTTAGCCTGCTCTTCGCTGTGAATATCAGTTAAAATTGGTAAAGAAAATTTCTCTTTTATTTCCGCAAAAATTGGTAAAGCCTGCTTAAAGCCAATACCTCTTTTAGAAGACACACTTGAACGATTCGCCTTGTCAAAAGAGGATTTATATATAAGATTCACTCCATGTTTTGCACAGATTTTCTGCATCTCCTCAGCCAACATCAAAGCATGATCGCGCGACTCCATCTGGCATGGGCCCGCTATTAAAGTAAATTTTTCATGATTACTTAAACTATAATTTTTAACTTTAACTTTATACATAATTTACTTAAAATTTTGCTGCATTATAATAAATTAAGCTAGGATGTAAACATAATTAAGCAAGCTGAGCGAAATACAAAAATTGACTTTAGCTTACACTATATTAAAAGATAATTATGTGATTGTTTCTGTAGCTCAGTCGGATAGAGCACCAGATTCCTAATCTGGGGGTCAGAGGTTCGAATCCTCTCAGGAACACCACTAACTATCTAGCTCAGTTATTTTTGCTATTTTTAATTTTGCTTGTTCTAAATGCTGCTCCAAATATTTTTTTAAAGCTATGCCATATTCATAATTGGCAATTGAATTATCCAAGCTCGTATCACTATCTTCCATTAAAGAAACAATATCTTCTAATTTCTTTAAAGCATCCTCAAAGGATAAGTTCTTTATTTCTGCTATTTTAGCAGTTTTATTTGACATAATTGCTTGGCTTTTTTGTTATTAAGCTTAAATATAGTAAATTCTAATTGCTATTTCAACATATTATATGAAAAAATTACTCTTAATATTTTCTAGCTTTTTTTTATTAGCTAATAATGCCCCAGTTCAAGAACAAGAATTAATTGCACCAGAAATTAGCAGCGGTTTTTTCGCTAAAGAACAATTAGAAACTAAAGAATTTATGGTTGTTTCTGGACATATAGTTGCAAGTGAAGCAGCCCAAAAAATCATCCAAAAAGGTGGTAGTGCAATAGATGCAGCAATTGCCGCACAATTAGTGTTAAATGTTGTCGAACCACATGCATCAGGCATTGGTGGTGGTGGCTTCTTATTATATTATGATGCTAAAAAGCAAAAATCTTCGTTTTTTGATGGTCGAGAAACTGCACCGCAAAACATTAATCCCGATATTTTCCTAGATAAAAATGGAGATAATAAAAATTTTAAAGAAGCATTAAAAGGTGGAGCTTCAGTTGGCGTGCCAGGCCTATTAAAAATGCTTAAAATGGCACATTCAGAACATGGCAAATTACCATGGTTTGAATTATTTAATGATGCAATAAATGTTGCAGCTCTAGGTTATCATGTTACTCCTAGAATTAATAATTTAATCGCAAATACCGCCCATATCAAAGAATTCAAAGAAATGAAAGAATTATTCTTTCAAGACAAAAAACCTCGCGCAATAAATGATATAATTAAAAACCCAGATTTAGCCAATAGCTTGCGTGAAATTGCGGCAAATGGTATAAATAGCTTTTATCAAGGTAAATTAGGCGAAGAGATTGTCAATAAGGTCCAAAATAGTAAAATAAACAAAGGTAGCCTAACTTTAAAAGATCTTGCTAATTATAAAGCATTATCTGGTGACCTAATTTGTTTAAATTATCGAAAAAATAAAGTTTGTTCAATGCCAATGCCAAGCTCTGGTGGAGTTACTTTGTTACAAATATTAGGCATTTTAGAGAATTTCGACTTAACCCAAATGGAACCTTATTCCATCGAATCTCTACATCTAATAAATGAAGCCATGCGACTTGCTTACGCTGATCGCAATACTTACACAGCAGATAGCGCTTTTGTGGATGTGCCTATCAAAAAGATGCTTGATAAAAAATATCTTAAAGAGCGTAGTTTTTTAATTAATGTTGATGCCGCAATGATTAATGTTTATCCAGGCGAATTCTCTCAATTAAACAGCCCTAAATATGCCCATTATCAAAATAAATATGAACCACCTTCAACAACCCATATTTCAATCCTGGATAAAGAAGGAAATGCTGTTTCTTTAACCTCCTCAATCGAATATTCTTTTGGCTCTGGCCTAATGGCTGGCGGCTTTATTTTAAATAATCAATTAACCGATTTCTCTTTCAAAAGTAAAGTTAACCAAAAATTAGTAGCAAATAGAATTGAAGCAGGTAAAAAACCGCGTAGCTCCATGAGCCCTACCTTTGTTTTTGATAAAAATGACAAATTGATCATGATTGTTGGCTCACCAGGTGGTGCTAGAATTATTTCTTATGTAGCCAAAACTATAATTGCTACCTTAGATTGGCAAATGGATATTCATGAAGCAGTTAATGAACCAAATTTCAACAAAATGAATGACACATTAGAATTGGAAGAAGAGTCATATTTTTCTGACTTTAAACCAGATTTAGAAAAAATAGGTCATAAAGTGAAAGTAAGAGATTTAACCAGTGGAATTCATGCTATCTTCATCGATAATGAACGAAAAATCATCTCAGCCGGTATCGATAAAAGACGAGAAGGAGCTGCAACAGGTGAATAACCAATTTAACATGCGTCACAACATCATCTTATCTTTACCCTCTCAGCAAAACTAAATGCGTGCTTCAATTAATTAACTTAAATGCAACTACTTTACAGCATCTTCCCTAAAATATTATGTCTAACTATATATCATTCGCACTTATATATTTTTAGTAATTAGCATAATAACATAATGAAGCAATCAACGCAGCTAAACTTAAATTTAAGAAATATTACGATGAATTTAATCAGCTTTATATCCGGCTAATGCTAA